>NZ_JBEPDB010000064.1:0-54162 GCF_040300025.1 Dactylosporangium sp. NPDC000555
CCACGTGACCACCGTCCACAAACCCGCCCCCGCCGTCGCGGGCGGCGCCCCGCCCCCCGACCCGCCGCCCCCGCCGGCGACAAAGCCGCCGGCCGCCCCGCCGGGCGCGCCGGGCCGGGTCGGCGCGGTGGCGGGCAACGCGAACGTGCGGGTGACGTGGACCGCCGCCCCGCCCAACGGCAGCGCTGTGACGAAGTATGTGGTCGAGGGCGACGGGCAGCCGCCGCACGAGGTGGGCGCCAGCCAGCGCTCGCTGGACGTCGCCGGGCTGACCAACGGCCAGACGTACAAGTTCACCGTCTACGCGGTCAACGCCAAGGGCAACGGGCCGAAGAAGGCCGCCAACCCGGTGGTGCCGACCCGCGACGTGCCCGACCCGCCGGCGAGCGTCGCCGCGACCGCCAACCCGGACGGGACGGTCGCCGTGACCTGGCCGGCCGCGGACGGGCAGGGCCACAAGATCGCCAAGTACGTCGTGACGAGCGTGTCCAGCGCCGAGTCGAAGACCTACGAGTCCGCGCAGCCGTCGCTGATGGTGCCGGCCGGCGAATTGCCGTACGGCACGCAGGTCGCGTTCAGGGTGGCCGCGATCAACGACATCGGCGCGAGCTCGGAGCAGTCGCCGCTGAGCCCGTCCGTGGTGCCGTTCAACAAGCCGGGCGTGCCGGGCTCGCTGACCGTGAAGGCGGCGCTCGACAAGCGCGGCACCGTCGTGGCGTCGTGGAAGGCGCCGCAGGACAACGGCACGCCGATCACCGGATATGAGGCGACGGTCAACGGCACCAAGATGAGCATCGACACCGCGCTCAGCCACGAGTTCGGCGGGTTCAAGGACGCCGAGCACGTCACGATCCAGCTGCGGGCGATCAACAAAGCGGGGGTGGGCGGCGCGGCCTCCGGCGCTGCGGACACCCTGGCCCAGCCGACGATGACCGTCGACGACGGCGCCGACACCGCCGCGCTCAACTCGATCACGGCCCGCTTCACCGCCACCGACGGCGGTGGCGCGCCGGCCGCCTGCCGGCTCGACGTGGCCGGCGTCGGCGGCGTGCAAGGCAACTGCTCGGGCTCGCTGACCATGGAGGGGCTGTGGCCGGGCACCGACTACAGCTACACCGTGACGATCACGAACACGGCCGGCATGACCGCGAGCGGCAGCGGGTCGATCAGCACCCCGGTGTACAAGGGGACCGTCGTGTGCACCGTCAACAGCTACTGCGGCCGCGGCGCCGACAACGGCGGCATCTGGGTCTACAAGACCCCGTCGCAGAAGGGCGCCGTGGCCGGGGACGTCTACGCCCCGGACAGCTACGTCGCCATCTGTCAGACGAACACGAACGTGAGCGTCAACGCCGAGCCCTACGGCGGCAAGGCGAGCACGCAGTGGATCAAGATCCAATTCAAGGGCGAGAACTACATCCCCTACGCCTGGTTCAATCTGCCCAGCGGCACGGGGCCGCTGAAGCAATGCTGATGGAGCATCGTGATCTCGCCTGAACAGTCCGCGGAACCTGGTCCACCCGGCAACGAGGAGGTCAGCGCGGCGGCCGAGCTGGTCGGCCGGCTCGCGCGCAACGTCGAGTCGATCGTGCTGGGCAAGCCCCAGGTGGTGCGGCTGACCATGACCGCGCTGCTGGCCGAGGGGCACGTGCTGCTCGAGGACGTGCCGGGCGTCGGCAAGACCACGCTCGCCCGGGCGATGGCGGCCAGCGTGCAGGGCCAGTGGCGGCGCATCCAGTTCACGCCCGACCTGCTGCCCTCCGACGTCACCGGCGTGACGATCTTCAACCAGGCGACCCGCGGCTTCGAGTTCCACCCCGGGCCGGTGTTCGCCAACATCGTCATCGCCGACGAGATCAACCGGGCCTCGCCCAAGACGCAGTCGGCGCTGCTGGAGGTCATGGAGGAGCGCTACGTCACCGTCGACGGCGTGCGGCACGGGGTGCCCCGGCCGTTCCTCGTGGTCGCGACCCAAAACCCGATCGAGATGGACGGCACGTACCGGCTGCCGGAAGCGCAGCTGGACCGGTTCCTGATGAAGCTCGCCGTCGGCTACCCCAGCGAGGCGGTCGAGATCGAGGTGCTGCGCGGCGCGGTGACCCGCTCCCCCGAGGCCCTCGACCCGGTCACCGACACACAGGCCGTCGCCCAGCTGGTGCGGCTGGCCCGGCGCGTGCACATCGCCGAGCCGCTGCTGGGCTACGCCGTACGGCTGGGCAACGCGACCCGCTCGCACCCGCAGGTCCGCATCGGGGTCAGCCCGCGCGGCGTGATCGCGCTGACCCGCGCGGCGTGCGCCTACGCGCTCACCGACGGGCGCGGCTACGTCGTGCCCGAGGACGTCAAGGTCCTCGCGGAGCCGGTGTTCGCGCACCGGCTGGTGCTCTCGCCCGACGCGCAGGTGCGCGGCGTGGCGCCGGCCGATGTCGTGCGCGAGGTGCTCGACACGGTGCCCGTGCCGTCTCCCGTCGCGGCCTGAGCCGATGCGCGTCACCGCCCGCGGGTCCGGGCTGTGCGCGGCGGCCGCGGTGCTGCTCGGTGTCGGGCTGGTCTTCGGCTACCCGCATCTCGTCGTGCTCGGCACCGCCGCCGTCGCCGCGCTCATGTTCGCCGCCGCGTACGTCTGGTGGCGCCCCCGGCTGACCGTCTCCCGCGGCGTCGAGCCGGACCGGGTCATGCGCGGCGAGCCGAGCACGGTCACGCTGCGGGTCGGCAACACCAGCCGGCTGCGCGGCGCCACCCTGGTCGCGCACGACCGGTGCGGGGAGGCCTCCGTGCCGGTACCACTGCTGCGCCTCAGGGCCGGGGGCGAGACGACGGCGCAGTATCCGGTGCCGACCGTCCGCCGCGGCGTGGTGCCGATCGGCCCGCTACGCGTGGTGCGCGGCGACCCGCTCGGCCTGCTGTCGCTCGCCCGCGGCTACGGCGGGACGGCCCGGGTGTGGGTCTACCCGCGGGTGCACCGGCTCTCCGCCGTGCCGACGGGCGTCACGCGCTCCCTGGACGGGCGCGACGACCGGGTGCCGCACGGCACGATCACGTTCGACACGCTGCGGGAGTACGTCGTCGGCGACGAGCTGCGGCGGGTGCACTGGCGCACGTCGGCCCGGGTCGGCGAGCTGATGGTGCGCGAGCAGCTGGACACCAGCCTGCCGCGCCTGGTCGTGCTGCTGGACGACCGCCGCGCCTCCTACGCCGACCCGGAGCTGTTCGAGTCCGCGTGCGAGGCGGCGGCGTCGCTGGTGATGGCCGCCTTCCGCGAGGAGCTGCCGATCGCGCTGCGGCTGCTGTCGGGCGGCCGGCAGGTCCAGAGGACCTCGGGCAACACCGCCCGCGACTACCTGGACCTGCTGACCGAGGCCGAAATGTCAGAAAAAACCGAAATGTCGGAGAATTCAGACATACCCGAAAAGTCGATCGCGGCGCTGCGCACCCAGCGCCTCGGGGACACCCTCGTCTACCTCAGCGGCGACCCCGACCTCTCCCGGGTCAGCACCCTGCGCACCGCGTACCCCACCCTGGTCGCGGGCGTGTTCGGCGACGCCCGCCCGGCGCTGGAGCGCGTCGTCGTCCTCGCCGTGCGCGACGGCGCCGAGTTCGCCGCCGCGTGGGACGGGGTCCAGGCATGGTGAGCCGCGCACTCGTGCCGGTGTCGCTGCTCGGCATGCTCGTCCTGGCCGGGCTCTCGCTCGCCCCGATCTACAACGGCACCCTGCTGCCGCTGCTCACCACCGTCGCCGCGGCCGCCTCCGTGCTCATCAGCGTCGCGGTCCGCCGGCTGCCGGCCTGGACGGCGGCGCCCGCCTCGGTGCTGGGCCTGGCCGTCATGACGTTCGTCGCCGTGCGCGTCTCCGCGCAGGCCGGGCAGATCCCGGGCGCGGTGCCCGACATCGCCCGGGAGGCGCTGCGCAACAGCATCCCGCGGCTGCTCACCGCGCTGATCCCGATCGAGCCGCAGCCGGACACGGTCCTGCTGCCGGTCATCGCCACCTGGCTGGCCGGGCTCGCCTCGGCCGAGGCCGGTGTGCGCTACGGCCGGGTGCTGCTGTCCTACACCGCACCGACGCTGCTGTACGGCGGCGCGCTGTACCTCGTCGGCCCCGACACCACGGCGGTGCGCGCCACGACGTGGATCCCGCTCGCCTACGCCGCCTTCGCCGCGCTCGGCCTGGTCGCGAGCGCTCGGGCCGATATCTCGTCCGACGTCCTGACGAAAACGCAGAAACGGACGATCGGCGTCCGGGTGGGTGCCGGCGCGGCGGCCGGCGTCGCCGTCGTCGTCCTGCTCTCCCAGTTTCTCGGCCCGGCCGTCGCCGGCCGCGGCAACGACACCCCGGTCGACCCGCGCAACTACGTCACGCCGCCGCAGCTGGACGCGCTCGACGAGAACCCGCTCGTGCGCCTGTCCGGCTGGAACCTCAACAAGGGCCAGCACCTCTTCGACGCGGTCGTCGCCCCCGGCCCCGGCGCCCAGCAGGAGCCGCCGATCCGGCTCGCCGTGCTCAGCGACTACGACGGCATCACCTGGCGGATCGGCTCGGTCTATCGCAACGCCGGCCGCGTCCTGGGCCGCTCCGAGGGCGACGGCCCCGAGGTCACGCAGACGATCACGATCGACGAGCTCGACGGCCGCCTCCTGCCCGGCGTCGCCACGCCGCAGCGCGTCGACGGCGTCCGGGTCGCCTACGACGCCGAGACCGGCACGGTCGCGCTCAATGACGGACTGCGCAAGGGTCTGACGTACACGGTCACGTCGCGCCAGCAGCCGCGCCCCGACGACCAGGCCCTGTTCGTCGCCGACGTGCCCGCCCCCGGGGAGGCGGCCCGCTTCGTGGCCCTGCCCGGCAAGGTCCCCGACTCGATCGCCCAGCTCTCCGGGCACCTCGGCGAGGGCATCTCCAACCCGTACCAGCGCGCGTTCGCCATCCAGCAGTGGCTGGGTGATCACTACAAGCTCGTCTCCGACGCGCCCAGCGGCCACGCGTACCCCAACGTCGAGCACTTCCTGTTCGGCAACAAGCAGCTCGGCGGGCAGAAGGGGACCTCCGAGCAGTTCACCGCCGCCTTCGCGGTCCTGGCCCGGCTGGCCGGCCTGCCCACCCGGGTGGTCGTGGGCTTCCAGACGCGCAAGAACGACAAGGCGGTCCGCGGCGCCGACGCCATCGCCTGGCCGGAGATCCAGTTCAAGGGCTTCGGCTGGGTCGCGTTCGACCCACTGCCCAAGTCCGACACCGTGCAGCGCCCGGTCGAGGACGACTTCCGTCCGAAGGCGCCGCCGTCGCAGCCACCGCCGCAGTCGGTGCCGCCGCCGTCCATCACCCCGAGCACCCCGCCGGCCCGCTCGGGCTCCCCCTCGGCCGCCGCGCCCCCCGCCGCCTCCGGGGCCGGCCCGCTGGTCGCCGCCTCGGCCGCCGCGGTCGCGTTCCTGCTCGTGGCTGGCTATTTCGCGGCGGTACCGCTGGTGCTGCGCAACCGCCGCCGGCGGCGCCTGGCGGAGGGTTCCCCGTCGGCGCGCATCGACGCCGCCTGGAGCGAGGTGCTCATCGGCCTGCGCCAGGCGGGCCGCCCCGCGCCGGCCCATCTCACGGCCGGCGAGATCGCCCACCACGCCGCGACGGCCGCCGAACACCGGGCCCACGCCGCGCCGCGCCTCATCCGCCCGGCCGTGCCCCCGATCGACGACCTGGCCGCGCTCGTCAACGCGGTGGCCTTCGCGACTCCCGCCGCCGGCCCGGGCGAGCCACAGGCCGCCCGCGCCACCGCCCAGGCCGCCGCCTACGTGGAGGACCTCAGGTCGCGCCGCCCGTGGTGGCGCCGCCTGCTGTGGACCTTCGACCCCCGCCCGCTGCATTGGCAGCGCCGCCGCCGCTGACCGACGGTTTCAGCCGAGCCAGCCGGGGCGGACCAGGCCGGCCTCGTAGGCGAAGACGACGAGCTGGGCGCGGTCGCGTGCGCCGAGCTTGATCATGGCCCGGCTGACGTGGGTCTTCGCGGTGGCCGGGCTGACGTAGAGCTTCGCCGCGATGTCCTCGTTGGACAGGCCGGCGCCGACCAGGGCCATCACCTCGCGCTCGCGGTCGGTGAGGGTGTCCAGCGACATCGGGGCGAGCGGCGCGCGGGAGTGGCTGGCGAACTCCTCGATGAGCCGGCGGGTCACGCCCGGCGACAGCAGCGCGTCGCCGGCCGCGACCGCGCGCACGCCGCGCAGCAGGTCGACCGGCTCGGTGTCCTTGACCAGGAAGCCGCTGGCGCCGACGCGCAGCGCCTCGAAGACGTACTCGTCGAGGTCGAACGTGGTCAGGATGACGATGCGCACGTCGGCGAGGCGGGCGTCGGCGGCGATCTGCCGGGTCGCCTCCAGGCCGTCGAGGACGGGCATGCGGATGTCCATGAGCACCACGTCGGGGCGGGTCCGCACCGCCAGGCGTACCGCCTCCGCGCCGTCGGCCGCCTCGCCGACCACCTCGATGTCGGGCTGCGCGTCGAGCAGGGCGCGGAAGCCCGCCCGCACCAGCGCCTGGTCGTCGGCCAGCAGGACCTTGATCACGGTTTGTTTTCCTCACGCAGGGGGATCGTGGCGCGGACCTCGAAGCCGCCGGCCTCGCGCGGGCCGGCCTCGACGGTGCCGCCGAACGTGGCGGCGCGGTGGCGCATGCCGGCGATGCCGTTGCCGGCCTGACCGGCGTCCGCCCCCGCGCCCGCGCCGTCGTCGGTGACGCGAAGGCTGAGCTCGGCCGGGCCGTAGCCGACGACGACGGTCGCCGTGGCGTCCGGGCCGGCGTGGCGGCGGACGTTCGTGAGGGCCTCCTGGACGATGCGGTACGCCGCCCGGTCCACCTGCGGCGGCAGCGCCCGGGGCTCGCCGACGGTGTCGAGCGTGACGGGCAGCCCCGCGCCGCGGGCCTCGCCGGCGAGCCGCTCCAGGTCGGTCAGGCCGGGCGCCGGGGTGCGCGGCGCCGCCTCCCCCGGGTTGAGCCCGGCGAGCACCGCCCGGGTCTCCTTGAGCGCCTCGGCGCTGGCGTGCTTGATCGCGGCGAGCGCCACCCGGGCCTGCTCGGGCTGCTCGTCCATCAGGTGCAGCCCGACGCCGGCCTGGACGTTGATGAGCGACAGGTGGTGCCCGATGACGTCGTGCAGCTCCCGGGCGATGAGCAGCCGCTCGTCGCTGGCCTGGCGGCGCTGCTGCTCCTTGCGGGCCTTCTCCTCCTCGGCCCGGGCCAGCGCCTCCTGGTGCGCGCGGTCGCGGGCCATCTGGGCATACCGTATGCCGCGCACCCGGGCCGCCTCGCCGAAGAACGCGATGATGACGCACCACACGCCGATGGCGACGAGCCGCCCGACGGAGGCGTGCGGCAGCACCAGCACGACGTACGCGCCGTAGGCGACGACCACGGCGATCCAGGTCAGCCAGCGGAAACCCGCCGACAGGGCGGTGACGACGGCGACGATGGCGGCGATGAAGCCCGGTCCGTTGGGGTACAGCTGCGCGAAGTAGGCGACCGTGGCGGTCAGCGCCCCCGCGAGCGTGAGCAGGGGCAGCTTGTGGCGCAGCACCAGGACCGCCGGGCCGGCGATCAGCAGCAGATAGCCGGTCTGGTCCAGCTCGTGGGCGGTGCTGCCGTAGGCCGCAGCCCGGGTGCCGAAGACCTGCAGGAGCGCGACGAACACCGCGAACGGCACCGGGTGCGGCCCGGGCCAGCGCCGCGGACGCCCACCCTCGATCCGCCGCTCGAAGCGCTGGAACTTGCGCTCCAGCCGCTCGGCGCGGCGCTCGTCGGCCCACGGCGGTCGTCTCACAGCACAAACGTAGTGGAGGCGCCCACCTGCGGCATCGCCTCGCCGGTGCGCCGGCGTGTACTCCAGCGGGAGTACACGCGGGGCCCGGCTGCGTCGCCGGAGGTAGTCCACGAGCCGACGCTGGTGCGACGCGCCCGGCGCCGCCGACCGCCACGCTGGAGTCCATCAACGGAAGGGGGCTTGGACACATGAGCGGGAACACGTTCGGCGAAAGGGTGCGCGCCTCGGACGAGGAGCGCGAACAGTACGCCAACATGGTGCGGGCCGGCATGACCGAGGGCCGGCTCACGCTCGAGGAGGGGGAGGAGCGGCTCAGCCAGGTGTACGCCGCGAAGTTCCGCGACGAACTGCCGCCGCTCACCGCCGACCTGCCCGAGGGCGGGCGGCGCGGGCTCCACGAGACGCCGGAGGCCAAGGCGCGCTTCGCCCGGGACAGCCGCCGGCACCTGTGGGGCCACGCCGGCTTCGTGACCGTCGTCGCGGCGGCGCTGACGGGACTGTGGGTGTTGTCCGGTGCGCACTTCTTCTGGCCGGCGATCCCACTCTTCTTCATGATGTTCGGCCTGACCAGGCACGCGCGCTGGCGGGCGTACGGCGGGCACCACCCGCGCTGGGGCCGCGGACCGTGGGGGGCCGCGTCCGACCGGCAGGGCTGGACCCGCTGACACCGATTGGGGGCCGCCGCGCCGACCACCGCGGCGGCCTCCACCGATGAGAGGGCCGACAAGAAGAGAAAGGGTGGCACGCAGTGCTCGGATCGTCGTACCTCGAGCTGAAGGGCCGGGTCGCCGTGGTGCTCGGCGGGCCGGACGGGGTGCCCGCGGCGGTGTGCCGGATGCTCGCCGAGCGCGGCGCCCGGATCGCCGTCGTCGGCGCGGACGAGGGCCGCCTCGCCGACCTCGTGGACGAGCTGCGCTGGGGCGGCGCGGAGGCGGTCGGCATCCTGGTCGAGGACACCGGAGCGGCCGCGATGGACGCGGTGCGGCTGGGCGTGCTCGCCGAGTACGGCCGGCCCGATCTGCTCTTCGTGCTGCCGTGCCCGCCACCGTCCGGCGGCGGCTGGCAGCAGACCGTCGACAGTGGACTGACGGTGACCTTCCAGGCGCTGCAGGCGTTCCTGCCCTGCATGGCCGAGGCCGGCGCCGGCGCCGTGGTGACGCTCGCGCCCCACGGCCCCGACCCGGCGACCAACGCGGTCGGCGGCGGCGTGACCGCGCTCACCCGGCACTACGCCCGGCTGGTCGCCGACGCGGGCGTGCGGGCGAATGTCGTGTCCTGGACACCGGGCGAGTCGACCGTGGACGACGCCGCCTTCGCGGCCCTCTACCTGGCCTCGGACGCCGCCGTGAGCATGACGGCGACGACGCTCGACGTGACGGGCGCATCGATGCGCCGGTAGCTCCTATGTACGAATGATCGTCCACCTGGGATAGTCACGTGTCATGATGGGCTCCTCGCATGCGCTCTCCGGGGCGGCCGTCTGGTTGACAGGGTCGCTCGTGCTGGACCAGGTCGCGCACTTCCACCAGACGCCGCTGCAACTCGCCGTCGGCACCGCGATCTGCGCCGGTGGCGCACTGCTGCCCGACCTGGACCTCTCCGGCCGGGTCACCCAGAACAAGGGCGGGGCCACCGTGGCGCGCACGTTCGGCGTGCTCTCGCTGTTCGTCGCCGAGTGCGTCGAGAAGCTCTCGCTCGGCGTCTACAAGCTGACCCGCATGAAGCACGACCCGCCCCGGCGCAACGGCCATCGCACGCTCACGCACACGATCATCTTCAACGTCGGCGTCGGATACGGCACCCTCGCCCTGTGCAACGCCTACGGCAAGTGGGCCGTCATGGGCGTGCTCTTCCTGACGTTCGCGCTCGCGCTGCGCGGGCTGTTCGAGAAGTGGGCCGAGCGCGCCGGCTGGGTCATCGTCACCCTCGCCGCCGCCGGCGCGGCGTTCCTGGTGTACGAGCGCCTCCCCGGCGACCGCGGCTATCCCCTGCTCGGCGTCGCGGTCGGCGTCGGCGGCCTGGTCCACCTGCTCGGCGACATGATCACCCGGCACGGCTCGCCGATCTTCTGGCCGATACCGACCGGCCGCCGGATGTGGCGCTGCATCGGCCTGCCGGATTCGATCGCCCTCACCGCCGGCGACAAGACCGAGACGGTGTTCCTGCGCATCGTGTTCACCACGGTCGCCATCCTCTCCGGCACGGTCCTGCTCGTCCCGATGCTCCTGCAACGCCTCAACATCGCGCTGTAGGGTCGTCAGCCGTGAGCGAGACCGCCGGCGAGTTCAGACTCGTCATCGTGATGCGGACCGACCTCGGGATGGGAAGGGGCAAGATCGCCGCGCAGGCGGCGCACGCGGCCGTCGCCGCGGCGATGCGCAACCAGGGCACGGCGGCGTTCACCGGCTGGTGGCGGGCCGGACAGCCGAAGGTGGTGCTCAAGGTGCCCGACGAGGACACGCTCGGGCTCGTCGTCGGGGCCGCCGAGGAGGCCGGGCTGCCGGTCGAGGTGATCCACGACGCCGGGCGCACCCAGGTCGCCGCCGGGACCGCGACCTGCTGCGCGATCGGCCCGGCCCGCGGCGACGCGCTGCACCCGGTGACCGGCGGGCTGTCGCTGCTGTGACGCGGACAGTCGCCGCCGCCCGCGGCGTGGGAGCTCGCGAACGAGCGAGCCGTTCCGCTTGCCACATCGGCCGTTTCGCGGAGATGATCGGCGGATGAACAGCCAATGGGGGCTGACGATCCCGCTCACCGGAGTTCCGCTGCCCGACCACGCGGCGTTGCTGTCCGCGCTACCGGATCTCGGGTACACGGACGTCTGGTCCTCGGAGGTCGCCGGAACCGACGCGTTCACCCCGCTGGCGCTCGCCTCGGTCTGGTCCCCGTCCCTCCGGCTGGGCACCGCGATCGTCCCGGTCTTCACTCGTGGCCCCGCTCTGCTGGCGATGCAGGCGGCAGCCCTCGCCGAGGCCGCGCCGGGGCGGTTCGCCCTCGGCATCGGGGCCTCCTCGCCGGTCGTGGTCGGCGACTGGAACGCGGTGCCGTTCGACCGGCCGTACGAGCGCACCCGGGATGTCCTGCGCTTCCTGCGCCGCGCGCTCGCGGGCGAGCTCGTCGACGGGGACTTCGACACGTTCGCTGTGCGGCGGTTCCGGCTCGAGCGGGTTCCCGGGGTACTGCCGAAACTGCTCTTGGCGGGTCTGCGAGGCCGGATGCTGCGCCTGGCGGCGGCCGAGGCCGACGGCGCGATCCTCAACTGGCTGTCGGTCGAGGACGTGGCGACCGCGCGGGCCGAGCTGACCGCCGCGCCCGAGGGCTTCGAGGTGACGGCGCGCATCTTCGTGTGCCCCACCGCCGACGCCGACGAGGCGCGCGCGACCGGGCGCCGGCTCATCGCCGCCTACCTGACGGTGCCCGCCTACGCGGCGTTCCACCGCTGGCTGGGCCGCGGCGCGGCGCTCGAGCCGATGTGGGACGCGTGGGCGGCCGGCGACCGCAAGGGCGCGCTGGCCGCGATCCCGGACGAGGTCGTCGACGCGCTCATCGTGCACGGCAGCGCCGACCGGTGCCGCGCGCACGTGCGGCGCTACGCCGACGCCGGGGTCACCACGCCGGTGATCGCGCTGCTGCCGACCCGGGAGCTCGTCGCCGGCGGCGCGCCCGCGCTACTGGAGACGCTGCGAGAGCTGGGGCCACGGCCGTGAGGCTCGACGGGAAGGTCGTCGTCATCACCGGCGCGGCCGGCGGGATCGGCGCCGCGATGGCCCGCCGCTTCGCCGCCGAGAAGGCCGCCGCGCTCGTGCTGGCCGACCTCGACGGCGAGGCCGCCAAGGCGCTGGCCGCGAGCCTGCCCGGCGAGGCCGTCGGCGCCGAGGTCGACGTGACCAGCCAGGAGCAGGTCGCCGAGCTGGTCGGGACGACGCTCCAGCGCTACGGGCGCATCGACCTGTTCTGCGCCAACGCCGGCATCATCAGCGGTGCCGGCCTCGAGGCCACGGCCGAGACGTGGGAGCGCACCTGGGCGGTCAACGTGCTGTCGCACGTCCACTCGGCGCGGGCGGTGCTGCCGTCGATGCTCGAGCGCGGGTCCGGCTATCTGCTGCACACCTGCTCGGCCGCGGGCCTGCTGACCGCCGTCGGCGACGCACCCTACGCGGTCACCAAGCACGCCGCGGTCTCCTTCGCCGAGTGGCTGTCCATCACGTACGGCGACCGCGGCGTGCGGGTCAGCGCGCTGTGCCCGCAGGGCGTGGACACCCCCATGCTCACCGACGGGCTCAAGGCCGGCCACATCGGCGCGAAGGTCACCGCGGCCGGCGGCGCCGTCCTGTCCGCCGACCAGGTCGCCGACGCCGTCGTCGCCGGGCTGGACGCCGAGCGGTTCCTGATCCTGCCGCACCCCGAGGTCGCCCGGTACTACCTGCACCGCGCGACGGACACCGACCGCTGGATCGCCGGCATGCGCACGCTGCGCGACTCGCTCGTATGAGGCGCCTCGACGTGCTGCAGCCGGCCCTGGACGTGGTCGTGCCGTTCGTCCGCGGCCGCCGGGGCCGCAGCGTCATCGGCATCTGCGGCCCACCGGCGGCCGGCAAGTCCACGCTGTCCAGCGCGCTCTCCGACGCCCTAAACGTCCACGATGGACTGTCCAGTGTGGCCGTGCCCATGGACGGCTTCCACCTGTCCAACGCCGAGCTGGAGCGCCTCGGCCTGACCGCCCGCAAGGGCGCCCCGGAGACCTTCGACGCGGCCGGCTTCGTGCACCTGCTGCGCCGCCTGCGCGCCGGCGAGGACCTGGTCTACGCCCCGAGCTACAGCCGCACCCTGCACGAGTCCGTCGGCGGCGTGATACCCGTGCCCCCGGACGTGCGCGTGATCGTGGTGGAGGGCAACTACCTGCTGCTCGACCACGGCCCGTGGTCCTCGGTGCGCGGGTTGCTCGACCTCGTGCTGTACCTCGACGCGCCGGACAGGGTGCGGCAGGAGTCGCTGGTGCGCCGCCAGCTCGCGAAGGGCCTGGACCTGCCGGAGGCGCAGGACTGGGTCTTCCGCAGCGACGAGCGCAACGCCGAGGTCATCGCCGGCACCCGCGACCGCGCCGACCTGATCCTGTCACGCAGCTCCTAACCCGTTTCCAGACATCGAAGAACGACGTTGGCCCGGGCCACCACAAAAGCGATCGATGAATAGCTGCGGAACGTGCGAGCGAATATCACTTTCCGTAAATCTTTATGCTCTTCGCCGTGATCGCGAAACGATGGCTTACTGTCATCCTGTTAGGATTTTCCATCCTGCCCACAATCGCTCCTGGACCAGCCTTCGCTGAAGAGCCCGAGCCCAACGAGCCGCCGAAGGTGGAACTCGTGCTCGATGTCAGTGGGTCGATGCGCGCCAACGACATCGGTGGCCGCAGTCGCATCTCCGTCGCCCAGCAGGCGTTCAACGAGGTCGTGGATGCGCTTCCCGACGAGACGCAGCTCGGCATCCGGGTCCTCGGCGCGACCTACCAGGGCAAGGACAAGGCCGAAGGCTGCAAGGACACGCAGCAGATCGTGCCGGTCGGCCGGGTGGACCGGACCGCCGCCAAGGCCGCCATCGCAACGCTGCGGCCCACCGGATTCACGCCGGTCGGGCTGGCCTTGCGCGCCGCCGCGCAGGACCTGGGCACCGGCGGGAGCACCCGCCGGATCGTGTTGATCACCGATGGCGAGGACACCTGCGCGCCGCCGGATCCGTGCGATGTCGCTCGGGAGCTGGCCGCTCAGGGTATGCACCTGGTGGTGGACACGCTCGGTCTGGCACCGGACGAGAATGTGCGTCGGCAGTTGCTCTGCATCGCCGCCGCCACCGGCGGATCCTATGCCTCGGCGCAGACGCCCGAGGAGCTGACCGGCCGGATCAAGCAGCTCGTCGATCGAACCAAGGAAGCCAATATCCTGCCTCCGGCGATTGTGGCCGGCGGCGCGGAGTGCGCGCAGGCGCCGCTGCTCTCCCCGGGCGTCTACACCGACCGGGAGAAGATCTCGGAGCATCGCTGGTACCGGGTGCCGATCCATAAGGACCAGGAGCTGCGCGCCTCGGTGAGCATAGCCCTGGACCGCCCGGTCAACCGCGACTACGGGGTGCTCCTGCGGGCCGTCACCGCCGACGGGCGGGAACTCGTGCGTACCGCGAATGCGGGCAGCGGGCGCACCGATGTGCTGTCCACCGGCGTGCGCTGGTCCGCGGCGAGCGCCACCGTCACCACGACGGACATCTGTCTGGTCATCAGCAACTCGTTCGCCAGCGCGGCGCAGGCGAACTCGGGCCCGGGCATGCCGTTCGAGCTGACCATCGACGTCGTCGCCGCCTCGCCCGCTCCGAACGCTCCCGGCCTGGGGCGGGGCTGGCTGCTGCTTCTAGTGCTCACCGTCGCCGGCCTGCTCACCGGCGCGATCGCTGGCTGGCTGACCCGCTGGTGGGTCGCGACCTGGAGGACGAACTGATGACCATCCGTACCCGGCAGGGACGCATCCGATCGCGCGCTCGTCTCGCCGCCGCCGCGCTGGCGGCCGTGGCTGTCATCGCGCTGCCGGTCGACGCGGCGGCCGCACCGACTCCGTCGCCGAGCGCGAGCACGGTCGCGCGGGCGGGGACCTCATTCCGCACCGCTGTCCTGGTCAGCCCCGGCCAGTCGATCCAGGTGGACGCCTCCACCGGTGATTACCTCTACTGGTCGTTCACCGCCACGGCCGGACAGATCATCGAGATCTCGCTCAGCATCGCGCTCCCGCCTGCCGAGAAACGGAGCGGCCCTTCAACATGGACCGTTGATGTCTTCGACGGGATGCGCCGCCGGCAGGCGTGCACGGCCGGTGCGCAGACACCGATTGCCGCCGTCACCGATGCGAAGACCGCCCTCGGCTGTACCCTGCGGCGCATACGCTCATGGGCCGAGCCATGGTCGGACGATCCACTACCCGGCACCTACTACGTCCGGCTGTCCGTCATCGACCTGCCCGAGAACGACCTCGGCCTGCCCACCCGGGTCAACGCGCTCGTCAGCGCGACCGACGGCGGCACCAGCGCCGACGATGGCGATCTCCATGCCGCACTCGTGCCACCGGCCAAGCCGGGCAAGGCGGCGTCCGGAGCCGGCCCGGCCGATCCTTCGGCCAGTCCGAGCCCGAGTCCCGACGAGGGGATCGCGGCGTTCAATTGGCTGCCCGGCCTGTCCGCGCGATGGGTCTGGACCATCATCGGCGGTATCTTGGCCGCCGTCGCCGGCGTCGTCGGTTTCTCCCTGACCTGGCGCCGCCGCCGCCACATATAGCCGCAAAATGAAGGTCGGTGCTGCGGCTCCCTCGGCGCGGGCGGCGTCGGAAGTGACAGCATGGGCGGGTGACCAATGAGACTCGACGTTCCCTTCACGGGCTGGCCGAGTTGGTGCTCGCCGGGCCGCAGCACCGGGCCAGCGGGACCATTCGCCTTCGGATCACCCACGACGGGTTCGCCACCGTGGCCGCGCCCGATCTGCGGGTGACCGCCGGCGCGCTCGTCGCCGGGGCGCGGCGCGTGCCGCTCGCCGGGCGGACGCTGGGCGAGTTGGCGGCCGACGCGGGGGTTGAGATCGGGGCGCCCCGAGGGCTCTACGCGGACGGGTCGGGGGCGGCGCCCGGCGATCGTGTCGTGCTCGACGGCGCGGCGGAGATCATCGGCGGGTTCGTCGCGGGAGACGCGGCGCTGCGGGCGATGGGCGCAGATGCGGTTCCGGTGTTGTGGCCGGAGCACTTCGACGTCGGCATCTCGCTCGACGAGGTGAACTTCGGCGTGTCGGCGGGCGACGGGACGATCGACGAGCCGTACGCGTACGTCGGCCCGTGGAAGCCGCGCTCGGGAGACTTCTGGAACGTCTCCTTCGGTGCCGCTCACCCGCTGCGCGAACTGCCGGACCTCGGCGCGTTCTTCGCGGAAGGCCGGCGCCGCGCCGCCGAGGGCTGAGCCGGGAAGCGAAGCCGGCGACTTCACGCCCGGCGCCCCGATCGCGCCGATGAAGGCGGGGCGCCCCGGGAGGTTCCCGGGGCGCCCGCTGTTTTGTCGTGCTGTTCAGGCCGGCACGGCTACAGGCCGATCCGGTTGCTCACCGACATCCCGACGCGGGACCACCATGCGAAGTCGTTCGTGTTCTTGGTGGTCTGCACCCGGTGCCAGATCTGGCCGTCGCCACCGATGGCGAAGACCTCGAGCAGCCCGTCGTCGCGCTTGAACAGCGTCGGGTTGCTGTAGATGAGGCCGCTGAGGTTGTCCCACGCACCCCACGAGCCCGGGTCGGACGTCGAGGACTGCTTGATCGACCACAGGTTGTCGTCCTCGCCACGGCCCATGACGACAACGGTGCCGTCGTCGTTCTGGGTCAGCGCCAGCGAGTGCAGGTACTTCGGCGAGCCCAACCGGACCCACCAGGCGAACGAGCCGTCGCTGTTCTGCAGTCGGTGCCAGATCGAGTGGTCCCCGCCGACGACGAATACCTGCAGCCGGCCGTTGTTGTTCAGCACGGCGACCGGTTCGCTGTAGATGAGCCCGCTCAGGTTGGTCCAGGCGCTCCAGGTGCCGTCGACGGCCTGGACGGCGGTGTACAGGTTGTTGTCCGACCCGCGCGCGAACATCTGTGGCCGGCCGGCGCCGTTGCGCACGACCGGACCCGACATCTTCGTCGTCGCGCCCGGCGCCACGTAGAGGTCGAGGCGCAGGTTCCGTGCGGTGCCGCCCGGGGCCACACCCGCCGCGACCAGCGCGTGGCTTGTCGCCTCGAGGTCGCTCGGGATGGTGACCGGCTGAGTGAAGTCACCGTTGGCGTCGGTGATGACGCTGCCCAGCTCGACCGGGTCCGAGTAGATCGTGATGATCACCGTGGAGTACGGGGCGTAGCCGGAACCCTTGAGCGTGATCTGCTGTCCCGGTTCGGCGGCGCTGATCGGGCCGGCGTCGGTGGTGAGCGCCGCGTCCGCCGTCGGTGCCGTCGGCGTCGTCGCCGGTGCCGTCGGCGTGACGGAGTTGGACGCCGCGCTCGCCGCCGAGTTGCCGGCGGCCGAGTGGGCCACCACCGTGACCGTGTAGTCCTCGCCCGCGGTCGCGCCGAGGACGCAGCTGGTCTCGGTCTTGGCCTTCGTGGTGCAGGTGGCCGGGCCCGGGTTCGCCGTCACCGTGTACCCGGTGATCAGCGAGCCGTTCTCGGCCGGTGCCGTCCACGTCACCTCGATCGACGACACGCCGGCCGTGGCCGTCGGTGCCGCCGGTGCGTCCGGGGCGTTCCCCGGCAGCGCCGTCACCGTGAGTGTCGCCGCGCTGGTGGTCGCGGTGCCGAGCGAATTCTGGAACACCGCGCGGTACTGCGCGCCGTTCTGCTGGTCCGTCGTGGTGAACGTCAGCGTCGGGTGCGTCTCGCCGTTGATGTCCGTCCAGCTGACGCCCGGGAGCTTCTGCTGCCACTTGACCGTCGGGGTCGGGTGGCCCGAGGCCGCCGCCGTGAACGTGGCCGTGCCGCCGACGCTGCGCGACTGCGCGAGCGGCTGCGTTGTCACCGCCGGCGCCGCCGTGTAGGCGAACACCTTGGTGTTGTTCGACGGGCCGCCCGGCGTGGTGACCACGATCGCGGCGTCGCCGGCGGCGTGCGCCGGGGTGGTCACCTTGAGGCTGGTGGCGGTAACCGCCGTCAGGCCGGTGCCGGCCGTGCCGCCGAAGGTGACCCCGGTGGCACCGGTCAGGTTGGTGCCGGTGATGGTCACCTGGGTACCGCCGGCCGGCGGACCGGCCACCGGCGACACAGCGGACGCCGTCGGCGCGGCCACGTACGAGTACGCCACAGTGCTGTTGGACGTGCCGCTCGGCGTCGTCACCGCGATCGGGGCATCACCGGCGGTGAGGCTCGGCGGGGTGGTCACCTTGAGGCTGGTGGGGCTGACCGGCGTCAGGACGGCGCCGGGCATGATCCCGAAGGTGACCCCGGTGACAGCGGTCAGGTTGGTGCCGGTGATGGTCACCTCGGTACCACCGGCCAGCGGGCCGGCCGCCGGCGACACGTCCGTCACCGTCGGCGCGGCGGCCGAATAGGTGAACGTGCGCAGGTCGATGGAATCACCGCTCGGGTGCTTCACCACGATCTCCGCGGAGCCGGCGGCGTTTGCGCTCGGGGTGATCGCGGTGATCGTGGTGTTGCTGACGATGTCGAACGACGTGGCCGATACGTCGTCGAAGGTGACATCGGTGGCGCCGATGAAGCCGGTGCCTGTGAGGGTCACCTTGGTGCCGCCCATCAGCGGGCCCGTCGACGGCGCGGCGCTCGCGAGCGTCGCCGGCGCCGCATATGCCGGTGTGGCCACCGCGACGGTCGCCGCGGTGAGGGTGAGGGCCAGCGCCGTGCCGGCCCAGGTTCGTCCGCGGGGTACCGGTCCTCCGCGGACGTTCGTTGTTGCGAACACTTTCCCCCCGTACAGGTGTTGGAGCGGCACCTCGTGTCGCTCGTTCTCCCCGAAGGTAGATCAGATGTGAATGCTTTTGCGATATTCCGCGCGTTTCGCACCCGAAGCACCGGTTCCGACGGCCGGAACGAGGCCCGGCCGCACGGCGGCGGCCCGCGCCGGAGCGCGGGCCGCCATCGGGTCGTGCGGTTACGGGTGGGGGTTCACGGCGTGATGTCGATGTAGCCGGACCAGCCGCCGGCGTAGTACTTGTAGTAGCCGTGGCCGTCCTGGCCCAGGATGTAGGCCTCGGTGCTGCCGAAGCGCGGGTTGTAGAGCACGGACGGGCTGGTGGCCGTGGCGCCGCCGAGGTTGTTCCAGCCGGACCACCCGCCGAGGTAGTAGACGTAGCGCAGCTCGTCGCCCGGGGTGCGGACGTAGACCTCGGTGGTGCCCCAGGTGGGGTTGTAGATCACGCCGGGATCGCCGGTGAGGCTGCCGCCCAGGCCGATCCAGCTCGACCAGCCGCCGAGGTAGTAGACGTAGGCGAGCTTGTCGTCGGTGGTGCGCAAGTAGACCTCGGTGGTGCCGAACTTCGGGTTGTAGAGGACGGCGGGCGTGCCCTGGCCGGTGCCGCCGAGGCCGATCCAGTCCGACCAGCCGTTGGAGTAGTACCTGTACTTCAGACCGCCGCTGCCGATGGCGTAGGCCTCGGTGGTGCCGAACTTCGGGTTGTAGAGCACGCCAGGGTCGCCGGTGAGGGTGCCGCCCAGGTCGATCCAGTCCGACCAGCCGTTGGAGTAGTACCTGTACTGCAGGGCGCCGGTACTGGTGCGCGCGTAGACCTCGGTGGTGCCGAACCGCGGGTTGTAGATGACGGCGGGGTCGCCGGCCATGCTGCCACCCAGGTCGATCCAGTCCGACCAGCCGTTGGAGTAGTACCGGTAGGCGATGTGGTTGTTGCTCAGCCGGGCGTAGACCTCGGTGGTGCCGAAGCGGGGGTTGTAGAGCGGGGCCGGATCCGAGGCCAGGGCGCCGCCCAGATCGGTCCAGTCCGACCAGTCCCCCGACCAGTAGGTGTAGACGAGATGGTTGCTGCCGCCGGCCCGGGCGTACACCTCGGTGGTGCCGAACCGCGGGTTGAACAGGCTCCGCGTCTTGCCCGCCGGGCGCGGCGGGTCCGCCTGCCGCACGAACAGCACGCGGTTGGGCGTGCCGGCCCTCGCGTACTCCGGGTAGTACCTCATGTCGAGCGCGCCGACCGTGGAGCCCTGCACGAGCGCGTTGCGGATCTGCGCGGGGCTGTAGTCCCGGTGCGCCTCGAGGATGAGCGCGGCCGCGCCGGTGACGTGCGGCGCCGCCATCGACGTGCCGTCCAGCGACTTGGTCGCCGTATTGCCGCCGATCCAGTCGGAGACGATGCCGGCGCCCGGCGCGTAGAGGTCCACGCAGGGGCCGTAGTCCGACCAGTGCACCGGGCGGTCGTCGATGGTCGACGCGCCGACGACGATCGCCTCGGCGACGCCGCCCGGCGAGTTGTCGCAGGCGTTGAGCGGGTTGTCGTTCTCGTCGCCGTTGCCGGCCGCCACCGACCAGGTCAGCCCCGAGCCGATCGAGCGGCGCAGGGCCGCGTCGATGATGGCCGTGGGCTTGTCGGAGCCGAGGCTCATGTTCACCACGGCCGGGCGCCGCGCGTGCGCGGTCACCCAGTCGATGCCGGCGGCGACCTCGGAGAGGAAACCGACGCCGCTGCAGTCCAGCACGCGCACGGCGACCAGCGCGATGTCCTTGGCCACGCCGTGGCCGGTGCCGCCGATGGTGCCGGCGACGTGGGTGCCGTGGCCGTCGCAGTCGTTGGCGTTGGCGGGGTCGTTGCTGTTGCCGGCGTCGTTGAGCGGGTTGTTGTAGTGGTTCTGCACCCGGTCGACGAAGTTGCGCCCGTAGGTGGCCCGGCCGCCGAAGTCGTTGTGCGAGATCAGGATGCCGGAGTCCACGACGTACGCCGTGACGTTCGGGGCCGAGTTGGGATAGGTGAACGTGCCGTCGCGGGTGTTCGCGCGGCTGTCGATGCGGTCCAGGCCCCATGGCGGCGAGCTCTGCGAGCCATTCGAGCGCAGCATCACGTTGCTCTCGACGTGGGCCACGTCGGAGGCGGCCGCCAGCTGCTTGGCCTGCGCGTCGCTGAGGTTGTCGATCGCGAAGCCGCGCAGCGCGGAGCTGTACTGCTCGCGGACGTCCCCGCCGTACTTCTGGGAGAGCTTCCGCGCCGCGTCGGCGACGAAGGCCTGCGCCTGCGCGGCGCTCTGCGCGCCGGGCGGGTCCTTGAGCATCACCACGTAACCGCTGCTCGCTTCGGCCCTGCCGTACACAACGCCCTCGGGGGGCGCGGCGTCCGCCTGCGCCGCCTGGCCCAGCACGACCACGGCCGTGACTGCCAGGAAGCCCAGGCGGCGTCTTCCGATGCCGATCATTCCCATCACCTTTAGCCATCCGACAGTTACTCAGCGTCACCATATCGGATGGAACGGCAGTGTGGATCAAGACCGGTCAGCGACGCTTGATCCACCAGATGATGCCGAGTACGACGGCGAAGCTCGCGGCGGCGGTCAGCACGTACGGCACCGCGCGACGCGCCACGGAACCCACGCCGCTGACGGCGAGCAGGTCGATCGGCTCCGCCTCGGGCTGGACGGGCGCGAGCGGCCCGCGCGGCGCTTCCGCCGGGGCCGAACCTCCCGGAACGACGCCCGCCTCCGCGACGACACCCGCCCCCGGCGCGGCCGCCGCGACGGGCGGCGCTTCCTCCGGCGTCGCGGCCGGCTCTTCGGCCAGCTTCCCGGCCAGGCAGTCGGCGAACTGGCCGATCAGCCGGCCGCTCACGTCGCCGATCAGCCCGCGGCCGAACTGCGCTGCCTTGCCGGTGACGTCGAGGACGGTCGACACGTTCACCCGGGTGCCGTCGCCCTCGGGCACCAGCACCGCGGTCACGGTCGCCCTGGCCGTGCCGCCGCCGCGGCTGTCGGCGCCGGACGCGCCGATCACCACCCGGCGGGCCTCCTCGTCGCGCTCGACGAAACGCCCGGAGCCCTTGAACGTCATGCTGACCGGGCCCAGCTTCACCTTCACGTTGCCGGTGAAGTCGTCGCCGGCGACCGAGGTCAGCGTCGCCCCAGGCATACAGGGCGCGACCCGCTCGATGTCCAGCAGGACCGTCCATGCCTGCTCGACGGGGACGGGCACCGTGAAGGTGTTCTCCAGTTGCACGGCCGAACCTCCAGCACTCGGTCGACGGGCCACCTGCGACGTTAGCGGCTCATGAGCGACCGGGGTGCCGCAGGCGATCAACACGCCCGCGATCGACGCGGCGTGGCGATGCCGCGATCAGTCGTGGTGGATCCGGCCGGCGGTGGTGGTCAGGCGCGCTCCGCCGCCGCCCCAGCGGCCGGCGATGATCTCGGCCGCGATGCTCACCGCCGTCTCCTCCGGGGTGCGCGCGCCCAGGTCGAGGCCGATCGGCGAGGAGAGCCGGGCAAGCTCAGCCTCGCTGAGGCCGGCCTCGCGCAGGCGCGCCATGCGATCGTCGTGAGTGCGCCGGGAGCCCATGGCGCCGACGTAGGCGAAGTCCCGCCGCAGCGCGGCCCGCAGCACCGGCACGTCGAACTTGGGGTCGTGGGTGAGCACACACACGACGGTCCGGTCGTCGACCCGGCCGGCCTCGATCTCGCCCTCCAGGTAGCGGTGCGGCCAGTCCACGACCACCTCGTCGGCGCCGGGGAAGCGCTTGGACGTCGCGAAGACCGGACGGGCGTCGCAGACCGTCACGTGGTACCCCAGGAAGCCCCCGATCCGCGCGACCGAGGCGGCGAAGTCGATGGCCCCGAACACGAGCATGCGCGCGGGCGGGGCATACGAGGCGACGAACAGCGTCAGACCCTCCCCGCGCCGCTCCCCGTCCAGGCCGTAGTGCAGGGTGTCGGTGCGTCCGGCGGCGAGCAGGCCGCGGGCGTCGTCGGTCGCGGCGGCGTCCAGCCGCGGCGAGCCCAGGCTGCCGTCGACCGAGCTGGGCCAGACCACGAGGCGCCGCCCGATGCGGTCGTCGGGACCGTCCACGATGGACACCACGGCGACCGGGTCGTGGTGCTCGATCGCGCGGGCCACCTTGTCCAGCGCCGGAAACGTGTTCGGGCCGACCGGCTCGATGAGCAGCTCGATGATGCCGCCGCAGGTGAGGCCGACGGCGAACGCGTCGTCGTCGCTGACCCCGTAGCGCTGCACGACCGGGGTGCCGGTCTCGGTCACCTCGCGTGCCAGCTCGTACACGGCGCCCTCGACGCAGCCGCCGGACACGCTGCCGACGGCGGTGCCGTCGGGGCCGACCAGCATCGTCGCGCCCGGCGGGCGCGGCGAGCTGTGCCAGGTGCGCACGACGGTGGCCATCCCGACCGGCTCCCCCGCGCGCCACCAGTCCAGCAGCTCGCTCAACACCTCACGCACGAGGAACCTCCATGTTGCGAGAGCGGCCGGCGACGCGAAGTCCGGCACGCTCCCACTATGCTCCACCGACCGCGAATCCCAAAAATCGTACGGGTCCGTACGGTTGGCGGGTGCTAGCGCTCCGGTGGTACGTCCAGGTCGGTGTCGTCGGCTATGTCCTCGCAGGGCACGCCCTGCACCTCGCCGGCGTGGGCGACCAGATAGGCGCGGGCGCCGACGTCCGCCGTGGCCAGGGTCGTCACGCCCGGCCAGTGGTCGCGGCCCAGGATCACCGGGTGGCCGCGCCGGCCCTTGTACGTGGCCGTCAGCAGCGCCCTGGAGCCCCCGGACGCGGCGGCCAGCAGGCGGGTGACCGCCTCCGGTCCGATGCCGGGGGTGTCGACCAGCAACACGGCCACCGCCTGAGCATCGGTCTCGGCCAGCGCGGCCAGGCCGACCCGCAGCGAGGAGCCCATGCCGCTCTTCCACGTGGGGTTGTCGAGCAGCTCGGCGCCGTCGAGCTGCGCCTCGTCGCGCACCCGGCCCGACTCGGCGCCCAGGACCACCCAGATTCGCGTGCAGCCGCCGTCGCGTAGGGTGGCGACGGCGCGTTCGACCAGCAGGCGGCCGTCCTCGTGACGCACGAGGGCCTTGGGTCCGCCATACCGGCGGCCACCACCTGCGGCGAGAACCAGTCCGACTATCGCGCTCAGCGGGGCTCTCCTACGTCCAACGGGGTCAGCACCGACTCGGATCAGACTAGTACCCGCTCGGTAGGCTGCATGCTCATGGCCCTCCATGATCACTGTTCGTATTGCGGCGCCGCCTATGCGCAAGGGGCGCCGTGGCCGCGGGTGTGCGCCGCGTGCGGCGAGACGACCTGGCGCAACCCGTTGCCGGTCGTCGTCGTGCTGCTGCCGGTCGACACGGACGAGGGGCGCGGCATCGTGGTGGTGCGCCGCGACGTCGAGCCGATGCGCGGCGAGCCGGCGCTGCCCGGCGGGTTCATCGAGATCGGCGAGTCGTGGCAGGAGGCCGCGGTCCGGGAGCTGCGCGAGGAGACCACGATCCTCGCCGAGGCGGCCGACGTGCGCCTCTTCGACGTACAGAGCGTGCACAGCGGCAACCTGATCGTGTTCGGGCTGCTGCCGCCGCGCCCCCTCGCCGACCTGCCGGCGTCGGTCCGCACGGAGGAGTCGCTCGGCTTCGAGGTCTCGGTCGGGCCGCGGCCGCTGTGCTTCCCGACGCACACCGACGCGATGGCCGCCTACTTCGCGTCGCTGTAGCGCTCCACGACCGACACGTCGAGGGGGAACCGCACCTCGGTGTCGCCGAACAGCAGCCGCCGCGCCTCGTCGCCGGCGGCATGCACGACGGCGGCGACGGCCTCGGCCTCCGGCCGCGGGCAGTGCACCACGACCTCGTCGTGCTGGAAGAACACCAGCTCTGCGCGGCGCCCGGCCAGCGCCGCGCGGAGGCGGGCCAGCAGCACCAGGGCCCACTCGGCCGCGGTGCCCTGGATCACGAAGTTGCGGGTGAACCGGCCACGGGCCCGGCCCCGGGCGCCGCCGCGCGACTCGACCTCGGCGCCCGGCTCGTCGAACCCCTCGCGCCAGGTCGCCGAGGCCGCCGGGCAGGTCCGGCCCAGCCAGGTGCGCACCAGTCCCCCGGTCTCGCCGGTGCGCGCCGCTGTCTCGACGAGCTCCCAGGCGGCCGGGTAGAAGCGCCGCAGCGCGGCGAGGGCCGGCGCGGCGTTGCCGCCGGTCTGGCCGTACATCGCGCCGAGCAGCGCCACCTTCGCCTTGGCGCGGTCGCCGTCGAACGCCTCGGCGGCGAGGTTGGCGTAGAGGTCACCCGCGGCGGCGGCGCGGGCCAGGCGGCGGTCGCCGGAAACGGCGGCGAGCACGCGCGGCTCCAGTTGCCCCGCGTCGGCGACGACGAACGCCCAGCCGGGGTCGGCGACGACGGCCCGCCGGACGACCTTCGGGATCTGCAGGGCGCCGCCGCCGCGGGTCGCCCAGCGCCCGGACACGACGCCGCCCGGGATGTAGTCGGCGCGGAACCGCCCGCCGGTGACCCACTGCTCCAGCCATGACCAGCCGTGCGCGACCCAGAGCCGGTAGAGCTCCTTGTACTCCAGCAGGATCGGCACCGCCGGGTGGTTGATGTGCTCGAGCTCCCAGCGGCGGGTGCTGCGCAGCATGATCCCGACCCGGGCGAAGGCGCGCAGCAGTTCGGCCGGCGAGTCGGGGTGCACGCGCTGGCCCAGGGCATCGTTGAGCCGGACACCGAGCTCGGCCAGGCGCGCGGGCGGGCCGCCGACCGGTGAGGGCGGGCCGAGCATCTCGCGCAGCAGGGCGTCGTGCACGTCGGCGCGCCAGGGCAGCCCGGCCAGCCCCATCTCGACGGCGATCAGGGCCCCTGCGGACTCCGCCGCGATCAGGGTGCGCATGCCGCCGGCCCGGGGCGCGAGCCGGGGCGCGGACGGCAGCTCGGGCAGCGCCTCGATCCGCGCCCGTTGCGCCGCGTAGACGTCGAGAAGTTCCCGCAGCGGTACCGCCGGTGCGTCGTACGCGTCGAAGAGCGAGTCCTGCGACAGGCCGGGGGGCTCGGCCGGCCGCGCCGGCGGGTCGGGCGGTACCGGCCGTCCCGCCAGGCGGGCGCTCGCCGCGGCGAGCGCCCGCGGCTGGCCCCAGGCGCCCTCCGCGCCGAGCAGGAGTGCCTCGGCGAGTTCGAGGTCGTGGCAGCGCTCGACGCGGACTCCCGCTCGCAGCAGCCGGGGATAGATGTCCGCCGTCGACGCCCACAGCCAGCGGGGGCGGTCGCGTGACTCGACTTCCGCGACCGCCCCCGCCAGATCGGTGACGTGCCGCTCGGGCGCGGCGGGCGTGCCGTCGTCGGCCAGCGGCCTGAGTAGGCCGCCGGCCCCGGAGGGTGTCAGCGCGACGAGCACGAGGGCATTACATCGCATCCACCGGGGCTCACGGCATGCTTGTGCTTACTTCACGGCACCGGCGGTGAGACCGGCCTGGATCTGGCGCTGGAAGATGACGTACATCACGATCATCGGCAGGATCGAGATCGTCAGCGCGGCGAAGAGGCCGGACCAGTCCGCCTCGTATCCGGCCGCCGTCGAGATGTCGGCGATGCCCTGGGTGAGCACCCACTTGTCCTTCGCGCCGGCCATGAGGACCAGCGGCAGGAGGTACTGCGCCCACTGCCCGATCAGATTGAAGATCGTGAGGCTGATCAGGCCCGGCTTGGCCATCGGCAGCATCACCGAGAAGAACAGCCGGGTGTGTGACGCGCCGTCGATCGTGGCCGCCTCGGCCACCGAGTTCGGCAGCGACCGGAAGAACGCCGACAGGAAGAAGATCGTGAAGGGCAGGGAGTAGGCGATGTACACCAGGATGAGCCCGGTGTAGCTGTTGAGCAGCCCGAAGTTCTTCACGACGAAGAACAGCGGCACGACGGCGAGGAACGGCGGGAAGGCGATGCCGGCGACGAAGCCGAAGTAGATCAGCCGGTTGCCCCAGAACTTGTACCGCGCCAGCACGTACGCCGCCATGGACGCCAGCAGCACCGTGCCGAAGGTGCTCAGGCTGACCACGATCATGCTGTTGAGCACATAGCGGCCGACGTGGGCCTTGGTCCAGGCCCGGCCCCAGTTCTCCCAGCGCAGCTCGCCTGGCAAGGTCCACGGCGCGCTGAAGATCTCCGTGGTGTTCTTGAACGAGGCCAGGAGCACCCAGATCAGGGGCACGATGATGAGCAACGCCCACACGGCCAGCAGGATGTGCCCGAGGCCGCCGAGCACGCTGAACTTCTGGCGGGGGGCCGCGGCCTTCACGCGACTCCGGGCGTCGCTCGCTCCGCTGCGCTGGCCAGGCGCCTCCCGGCCGACGGTGGCAGTCATGTCCCGGCCTCTCAGAACTCGTACGACTCGCGCCGGGTGACGCGCAGCGTCAGGGCGGCGAACGTGAGGGTCAGCAGGCACAGCGCGACGCCGTAGGTGGTCGCGTCGCCGAGGCGGCTCTGCTGCATGTTGTTGTAGATCTCCAGGCCGAGGACCGTGGTGGCGCCGTCCGGGCCGCCGTTGTCCTGGGCCAGCACCGCCACGATGGCGAAGCCGTCGAAGGCCATGATCCCGAGGTACACCCAGGCCGTCTGCAGCGTGTCCCACAACAGCGGCAGCGTGACCGAGAAGAACAGCCGTATCTTCGAGGCGCCGTCGAGCTCGGCGGCCTCGTAGATCTCGCCCGGGATGTTCGCCATGCCGGCGGAGAAGAGCACGACGTAGAAGCCGACCGCCTGCCACACGAGCACCGCGATGATCGACGGCAGGGCCAGGTGCTTGTCGATGAGGAAGCCGACCGGACCGTCGAGGCCTGCCTTCAGCAGCACGCCGTTGATCAGGCCGGACTCGTTGGGCCGGTAAACGGTCTGGAACAGCACCGCGATGACCGGGATCGCGAGGACCTGGGGGAGGAAGAACACCACACGGTAGAACTTCGACCCCCAGACACCCGCGGTCTTGCCGCCCTGGCCTCTGCCGCCCACATTGAGCAGGAAGGCAAAGACCAGGGCAAACGCGATGGTGATCAGCGGCAGGAAGACCAGCATGATTGCGTGGTGCTCCAGCGCCTGCCAGAACCGGTGGTTGTGGAACATGCGCGAGTAGTTCTCCGTCCCGACCCACTTGGGTGCGACGAATCCGCGCCACTGGGTGAACGACAGACGGATCGTCTGCACGTACGGGGACAGGACGAAAATCGCGTACAGCGTCACCGGCGCAACCAGGAACCCCACAATGAAGGGGTATCTTCCGTGCCGCATGATCAGGCTCCGATCAGCGCTTGAACTTGGTGACGGACGAGTCCTTCTTGATCTCGTCGGCCTTCTTCTGGATGCGCTCGACGAACGCGTCGGCCTTGATCCGGCCGAACATGAGCTCGTTGGTGGCGGTACGGGCCTCCTTGTCGAGGTCCTTGTACCAGCCGTCGAAGTACAGGTTGAACACTTCCTGGCCGGCCGCCTTGAGGGCGTCCTGCGAGGACTGGATGCCGGGCGTGAAGGTCAGACCCTCGGTGCTGCCCTGCACCACGGTAGGCGCCTTCACCGTCTCGGTGAAGCCCTTGCCGCCCGCCTTCGACAGCATCTGGCGCATGTACTCCAGGCCGCCCTTGGGGTTCTTGCTCTTGGCCAGGACGACGTAGCCCTCACCGGCCGCCGCGCGCAGCGCCGTCGACTTGAGCTTGTCCGCCGCGGTGATGCTCGGCGTGGTCGCGAGCTGGTACTTGAAGCCCTCCGGTGTGTCCTTCTTCTGCTCGTTCTCGAGCCAGTCGCCGGACGGGTACATCGCCAGCTGGTTCTGGTTCTGCTTGAGCTGGACGTCGGTGTGCTTGAGACCCTCGGCGCCCTGCAGGTTGTACTTCGCGCCGATCTCGGCCCACGCCTCCGCGGCCTGCTTGACCGCGTCGGCCTTCCAGGCACCGTCCTCGAGGTTGTCGATGTTCTTGAGGATGTCGGTGCCGCCGATCTTCGCGGCACTGGTGAGGATGATGTTCCACTGGTAGTACGCGGCGTTGGCACCGGCGTACGCGTAGGGCGCGATGCCGGCCTTCTTGATCTCCTCGCAGAGCGCGGTGAACTCGCTCCACGTGGCAGCGGCCTTCCAGCCCCTCTCGGAGAAGAGCTTGCCCGAGTACCAGATGCCGTAGGTGGTCGCGACGTAGTACAGCACGTACGGCTTGCCGTTGAACGAACCGGCCTCGATCGTGCCGGGCATCAGGGTGTCGCGGACCTTCTTCGACGGGTCGTCGACCGACGGCGCGTCCAGCAGCGGCGTCAGGTCCTGCAGCTGGCCGTCGGTGACCAGGGCGCCGAAGTCCAGCATCTTCTCGCCGGAGTTGTTGACGAACTCCGGGGCGTTGCCGCCGGAGATCAGCGGCTGCACCAGCGTGGAGATGGCCTGGCTGGACTGGTGCTTGACCTCGGACTTCGGGAACGCCTTCTTGTACAGCGGCTCGTGCACGTCGGTCGCGTACTTCTCGCCGTAGCCGCCGTTGAAGATGACGACGTTGATCGCCTGGTCCTCGGGCGCACCGAGCGGGTTGGTCGCGCTGACCGTCCCGGTGTTCTTGGTCGAGGGCTCCTCGCTGCTGCCGTCCGCGCAGGCGGACAGCAGACCTGCGGCCGGCGTCGCGAGCAGGCCCGCAGCCGCAGCGCGCCGCAGGACGGTACGACGAGACAGTTCATTGGACATTTGGGGGTCTCCTCGGTTCGGGTCAGGCGGTTCGCCGGACGCGTCCGGCGTACCGCGACTCGAGGGTGTGGTTGTGCTCGTCCCCGCCGGGGACGTTTGCGGAGAGGTAGACGGGAGCCACCTCACCCGCGGCCTCGATGCGTCGCACGACCTCGGCGACCACCAGCTGCGCGATGAGCGCGTTGGTGACCGAAGAGACCGGGCAGACCGCGCCGCCGCTATCCAGCGACAGCAGTGCGTCGCCGTACGGCGCGCCGTTGTCCAGCACGACGTCGGCAATGTCGGCGAGCCGCTTACCCGAGGGGTGCCTGGGGGACGCCCGGAGGGTGTGCTCGACCGAGGTGATTGCGATCAACCTGTGCCCGCGCTGCTTGATCAGCAGCGCCATCTCGACGATCCCCCCGTTGATCCCCGACTGTGAGGCCATCACGAACACGTCCTCCGGACGCGGCGCGGCGATCTCGTAGAGCCGGGCGGCGATGCTCGGATCGCGTTCCAGCTTCTCGTCCTCAAGGATGCTGGGGTCCGCGCCGCCGTAGACGACGAGGTCCCGAAGGAGGATCTTGTTCGTCGGCACGAGGCCCCCGGCGCGGCCGGCGAAGTCCACCGCCACCGCCTCGGAGTGTCCCGTGCCGAACGCCTGGAGGAGTCCGCCGCCGCGCAGCGCGGCGGCGATGTGGTCGGCGGCCTGGCTGACGCCGTCGACCTGGGTCAGGGCGATCCGGTCGATGACCGACTGGATCGCGGAGACGTAACCGTGAGCGGTGACGGCCATCCCGTCGCCCTTTCTCGCGTCCTGGAGGGTGGTCACGACGCTTCCTTTCCGGAGGCCGACCGGTGACCGGCGACCGCCTGGGCCGTGACGGAGAACGCTGCGTGGGCGCGCTCGTGGGTGCGCTGCGCGATCGCGATGTACAGCAGGTCGAGCACCACGAGCTGCGGGTGCCGGGCCGAGAGGGCGTCCGGCCGGAAGGTGGTCGCCTGCGTCGCGGTCAGCAGGACGATGTCGGCGACCTCCGCCAGTGGCGAGCGCGGGAAGCTGGTCAGCGCGATCGTCGTCGCGCCCCGGCTGCTCGCCTCGGCGATCATCTCGACCGTCTCGCGCGCCTGGCCGCTGTGCGAGACGCCGAGCGCCACGTCGCCCGCTTTGAGCAGCGCCGCGCTGGACAGTCCGTTGTGCACGTCGGTCCAGGCCCAGGCGGCGACGCCGATGCGGTGCAGGCAGAACTGCATCTCCCCGCCGACCAGCGCGCTGCCGCCCTGGCCGTAGATGTCGACCCGATTGGCGCGGGCGATGGCCTCCGCGGCGCGTTCCACCTCGGTGAGGTCCAGCAGGGCGGCGGTGTCGTGCATCGCCTGCGTGTCTGCGGCCATGATCTGGCCGAGCACGCGCTCCAGCGGGTCGGTCGGCTGGATCTCGCGACCGATGTCCATCGTCCAGCCGCCGGTGCGGGCGGCCCGGCCGGTCTCGCCGGCGATGGCCAGCCGCAGCTCGGCGTAGCCGACGAAGCCCAGCGCCCGGCAGAAGCGGGTCACGGTGGCGGGCGAGGTGCCGCTGCGCTCGGCGAGCTCGACGATCGTCGAGCGGGCCGCCGCCGCGGGGTCGGCCAGGATCAGCTCGGCCACGCGCTGCAGGGCGCCGGTGAACTCTGGCAGCCCGGCGCGGACCCGCACCAGGACGCTCTCGCCGGCGCCGACCGCGGCGACCGCGAAGCCGTCAACGGGACCGGCCGGTGCGATCGGAGGCGGCGAGACCGAGCCGGCCGTGGGAATGGACGACACGGGCGAGGCGCCGACCGCGGGCTGCACCGCCGTCGTGAGCTCGTCGCGTGACGTCATGACGTTCCCTTCAAAAAGGTTCCTTAACGGTTAGTGGTAAAAGTTCTTACTGAGGGGGCCTTCTTGTCAAGGAGTTGAACGAAGTTTTCAAACTGTTACCAACGAAGTGGATCTTAAAGATTGCTAAAATCCCAGCTCAGCATAGATCTAGATCTTGAACTAGCACCGCTCGCCGGCCGCCCAAGGAGACCATCCCGGACGGGGGTGGCGGCAGGAGCGGGCCGATATTTAGCCCGTTTTGTTACAAGCGGAGGGCGGGCGGGAATCCGCCGATTTTCATGGAAAAGGCCGAACCAACCCGTCTGGGATGGTTCGGCCTGCCAATGATGGTCGGTTTAAACCGGGCATTATCGGCCCAAAACACCCCCGTGCTCGTGCAGTGCGCTGGTCAGAATTTCCAGACCCTCGCGCGCCTCGTCCTCGGTGAGGTTCAGCGGCGGACCCATGCGCAGGGCCGTGCCGTACAGCCCGCCCTTGCCGACCAACAGTCCGTCGCGCTTGCACGACTCGAACACCGCGGTCGTCGCGGCCGCGCTGGTCAGCTCGACGCCGATCATGAGGCCCCGGCCGCGCACCTCGGCGACGATCGGACTGTCCACCGCGCGCAGGCCGTCGAGCAGGATCGCGCCGGTCCGCGCCGCGTTGGCCTGAAGGTCGTGCCGAAGGATGTAGTCGAGCACCGCGTTGCCGGCCGCCGTGGAGATCGGGTTGCCGCCGAAGGTGGAGAACGAGATCCCCTGTACCGACTCGAGCACCTCGGCCCGGCCGACGACGCCGGCCAGGGCGAAACCGTTGCCGACGCCCTTGGCGAACGTGAGCAGGTCCGGCGTGACGCCGTGCGCCTGATAGCCCCAGAAGTGCTCGCCGGTGCGCCCCCAGCCGGTCTGCACCTCGTCGCAGACCAGCAGGATGCCGTGCTCGTCCAGCACCCGCTTCCACACCGCCAGCAGGCCGTCGGGGCCGTGCACGAACCCGCCGACGCCCTGGATCGGCTCGGCGATCAGGCAGGCCACCGGCCCGGCGGTCGTGGTGGCCAGCACCTCGCGCAGGTCCTCCTCGGCCGCCTCGAGGTACCGCTCGTCGCTCATGCCCTTGAACAACCCCCGCAGGCGGTCCCCGGAGTGCAGGTAGCTCACGTTGAACGGGCTGAGCGGCGAGGCGGACCAGGCCCGGTTGCCGGTCACCGCGATCGTGCCGGCCGTGCGGCCGTGGTAGCTGTTGCGCACCGCCAGGACGCTGCTACTGCCGCGCTTGTTGGTGGCGGCCTGCAGGGCGGCCTCGTTGGCCTCGGTGCCGGAGTTGGTGAAGAAGACCCGGGCGTCGGGGATGCCGGACAGCCGCGCGATCTTCTCGGCGAGCTCCACCTGCTGGCGGATGAGGTAGAGCGTGGAGGTGTGCACGATGCCGGTGCGCAGTTGGCGCTCGACCGCCTCGCGGACTTCCGGCAGATCGTAACCGAGCGAGTTGGTCAGGACACCGCCGAAAAAATCCAGGTAGATTTTTCCATTACTGTCCGTGACGCGTGAACCCTTGCCAGTAACCAGTTCGATCGGCTCGTCGTAGTACACGGGCATCCAGGCGGGCATGACCCGCCGATGACGGATGAGTAGGTCGTCCATACCGTAAATTCTCGCGCTGGAGTTTTCAGGACGCTTCGGTATGCTGACCCGCGATGTTGACGGCACCCAGACGTCTCCTCACGCTGGCGGTCACCGCGCTGCTCCTGGTGGCCACGTTCGGTAACCCCGCAACGGCGGAGCCGACACCCGGCGAGGATGGCGGGCAGAACCTCACTGTGCGTCAGGCCCTGGACAAGGCGAACGCGGAGTACAACGACGCGAAGGGCCGGCTCGACAAGTCCGTCGCCGACCAGGCCTCGATCGGCGAGCAGATGGCCAAGACGCAGACCCGGCTCACCGAGCTGCAGGCCTCGGCCGGGGCGGTCGCCGCGGCCGCGTACCGGGGCCGCCGGACCAGCATGCTCACCGTGATGATCGGCGCGGACAACCCCGACGACCTGCTGCACAACATGGTCACCGTCGAGTACATGCTGCAGCAGGAGAACCGGCAGCTGCGCGAGGTGATCGACACCCAGAAGCAGCTCGAGCAGCAGCGCAAGGACATCGACGCGGCGGTCGCCAACCAGCAGGCGCAGCTGAAGATCATGGAAGCCAACAAGAAGGCCGCCGAGAACGCGCTGCGCAAGGCCGGCGGCGGTGCTGACGCGAGCGGCGGCGCGCCGACGGGCGGCAAGGTGACCACGAACGCGGGCTCGCGCAACTCCGACGGCTCGTTCCCGTCCGAGGGCTGCTCGCAAAAGGACCCGACGACGAGCGGGTGCATCTCGCCGCGCATGCTCAACGCGTACAACGAGGCGCGCAAGGCTGGCTTCACGCACTACACGTCGTGCTACCGCGGCGGCGGCGGAGGCGACCACCCGCTGGGCAAGGCGTGCGACTTCTCGGCGAATTCATCGACATTCGTCAACGCACGGGCAACCGGCGCCGACAAGACCTACGGCGACAACCTGTCCGCCTGGGCGATCGCGAACGCCAAGAACCTCGGCGTGAAATACGTGATCTGGTACAAACGGATCTGGCAGCCGAGCAGCGGCTGGAAGTCCTACGGCGGCGACGGCACCCCGGCCGGCGACCACTACAACCACGTGCACATCTCGATGCAATAGCCGGCGGGATCAGCTGCGCCAGGCGTCCAGGGCCAGCAGGGCCACGTGCAGCGACAGGCACACCGGGACGGCGTCGAGGTCGGCGCCCAGAATCTTGCGGATCTTCGCCAGGCGCTCGTAGAACGCCGGGCGCGACAGGTGACTGTGCTCGGCCGCGGCGGACTTGTTGCGGCCGCACTCGAGGTATACGCGCAGCACGCCCAGCAGCTGCTCGCGCGGGTGGTGGGCGTCGTAGGCCAGCAGCGGGCCCAGCTCCCGCTCCACGAACGTCTGCAACTGCGGCTCGTCGCGCAGCATGTGCAGCAGGCCCGGCAACCTGACGTCGGTGAGGCGGACGACGCCGGCGACCGGGTGGCGGACCACCGCGGCGACCTGAGCCGCCTCGACCAGCGACTGGCGCGCCTCGCGCGGCGAGCGCACCCCCTCGCCGGCCGCGATGACGATCGACCGGTCGCCTTTCCGCAGTCGCTCCGCGAACTGTCGCAGTACCTCCGGCTCATCCGATGCGTCGCGCAGGGCCAGCAGTACGCCCGCACTCATCGCGTCCAAGGTCCCGACAAGCCCCTTGATCGACATTTCCGCCAACGCGCGTTCGGCCTCGGCGGCCAGCGCCGGACGGATCACCAGTCCGACGAGGTGCCGGCGCTCCAGTGGTACCCCCAGCGCCCGGGATCGCAGCGCCACGTCCTCGACCGGCATGGTGTGGTTGATCAGCGCGGTGAGCAGGGTCCGCTGCGGGCCCTCCGGGTCGGGGTCGATCAGCCGGCCCAGGGCGAGGGTCGAGGCGGCCCGCTCGATCAGGATGACGTACCGCGCCTCCGCCGACGGCACCCGCATGAGCAGCCGCCCCCAGTCCTGGCCCCGCGCGCCGACGGCCGTCACGAGCCAGCCCGACTGCGCGTCGTGGCCGGTGCGCCCGGCCGGCCGGATCGCCCGCGAGTGCGCCTCCCAACTGGCCAGCAGCAGCGCCGCCGAGCCGCCCGCGGCGTCGTACGCCAGGACCTGCCGCGACAGGTTCTCCAGCACCACCGGCGCGCCGGCCAGGGCCGCGGCCTGAGCGACCACCTCGGCCGGGCCGGCACCCTCGACGGACAGTTCGGTGAAGCGCTGGTGGATCTCCTCCGTCGCGCGCAGCTCGGCCAGCTGCGCGTCGATGATCATCGAGTGCACCGCCTCGGTGATGGCCACGAACGGTGTCCCGCGGTGCAGCTCGACCAGCGGCAGGCCGAGCTCGTCCGCCGTACGCGTCAGGACGGCCGGCAGTCGCTGTGCGTAACGGCGCCCCATCTCCACGGCCAGGCCGCAGGCGCCGACCTCGGCCAGGTCGGTGATGTAGCGGCGCAGCCCGGCGTCGTCCGGCGGCAGCCCGATGCCGGTGGTCAGCACCAGCTCCCCGCCGCGCAGCAGGGTGGCGATGTCGGGCACCTCGGAGCTGTGGACCCAGCGCACGGCCTGGTCGAGGCCGCACTCGCCCGCCACGATCCGCGGAGCGCCGTTGCGCACCGGCTCCAGGGCGAGCACCTCACGAACGGTCGGGAACATCAGCGCGGATCGTACGCGTGAATCCTCGGCCACGTCGCCCGCCGGCGGATCGGGCGCACCGGCCAAGGTGGTGCCGGCATCGCACCATCACGCGGCCGTCGCCGCCGTCAAGCCTTCGGGACCTTCGTCATCATGGCCTTCGCGAGGGCGGTCATGTTCGTCTTCATGGCGGCCGAGTCCCAGGGCTCGGTGCCGCCGGCGGTGAAGCGGACCTCGACGTACAGGTTCTGGTCGAAGCAGACGAGGATCGCCTCGATGCGCTTGTCGCCGGCGCTGAGCCGCCGGGTGTAGAAACCCTGCGCGGACCTTCTTGCGGTTCGGCGTGGGGCTCGGCGGCCGCGGCGGTGCCGCATATGGAGCGCCCCGATAGGGCGGTTGGTGTGGCGCGGTCATGGTCGCCAACGCGGGCGGCCATACCGTCGGGCGGCGGATGCCGGTCAGGTCGGCTATCCGACCGCTGTGGACGTGAGGAGCTAGATTCCCGCGGGTTCTCGTGTTCCGCGCCGGCCCGTCGACAGGTGCCAAAGCACGGCGTAGACCAGCACCCCCACCCCGACGCCGGACATCGCGCCGGTCACTGCCAGACGCAGCACAGCCATCGAATGAACAGCGTCGAGCACGCCGTAGCCCTGCCGCGCCAGCTGCAGGACGGCTGCGAGGACGCCGGCCACCGCCATCGCCGCGAGGGTCCGCCAGCGCGCGGCCGGGCTGAGCGTCACCCGCGGTCCGGCCGGGCTGACGGGCTGACGGCGCCACCAGCGGTAGATCCAGCCGACCAGGGCCAGCGCCCCGACGAGGGTGCTCGCCCACCACAGGCCTTCGGTCACCTTCTGGGTGTCCGGCAGCGGCGACCACGAGGCGGAGCCGTTCTCGTGGACCAGCGCGTCCCAGACCAGGTGACTGAGCACTCCGATCGCCGCGGACAGGACGATCCAGGCGACCTGCCGCACCCCCGACCAGCGAAACCGTGCCGCGGGCCCGGTCAGGCGCCCCGCCGCGGCGGCCGGGAGCAGGGCGATCAGCGGGCGCTTGAGCACCTGGTGGAACAGCGCGACCAGGATCAGCGCTCCGATCGTCCCGGCGACCATCCCGGTGCCGAACTCGTGCGTGTAGGTGAGGTTGTAGTCGCTGTACGGCCCCCACGCTGCCGAGGTGGCTTGCGGGAGGACGTACGGCAGATCCGGGGCGACCGCGCCGGCGGCCAGGGCCGAGGCAACGAGCGGGCGGCGGATCAGCGGCAGGATCAAAGCCGGGTGGCTCACCGTGAAGGGCATCAAACTCCTCCTCAGGAGCTCATCGCCCCGGGTCCTTGTCGATCAAGGCACAGGATACGTGGGTCGCGAGTGCTCCAAGCTGCGATGACGCACCGGCGACGGCGAGGCGCTCCCGAGAGCCCCACATCGGTTCGCCCCGCCGCACAAGGCAGAATCCAGTGCGTGCGGGCAGCAGAGACGATCACCGACCACAACGATGAACGGATCGGCGACTACCGGGCGCTCACCGACGTGGAGCTGCGCACCCGGTGGGAGCCACCGAACGGGCTGTTCATCGCCGAGGGCGAGCTCGTGCTCCGCCGGGCCCTGCGGGCCGGCTACCGGATGCGCTCGGTGCTGGTCGACGCCAAACGCGTCGGCCAGATCGATGACCTGCCCCTCGATGACGTGCCGGTCTACGCCGGCGATCAGGCGACGCTCGAAGCCATCACCGGGTTCCACGTCCACCGTGGCGTCCTCGCCTCGTTCCATCGCAAACCGGACCGGGCCGCCGGCGACGTGCTCGCGTCAGCCAAGCGGATCGCGATCCTGGAGGACATCAACAACCATACGAATGTCGGCGCCCTCTTCAGGAGCGCGGCGGCGCTTGGCATGGATGCCGTCCTGCTGTCACCGTCGTGCGCCGATCCGCTCTACCGCCGCAGCGTCCGAGTCAGCATGGGCGAGGTGTTCGCGGTACCCTACGCCCGGCTGGAGCCGTGGCCGGATGCGCTCACCCACGTGCGGCAGGCGGGTTTCACGGTGCTCGCGCTCACCCCGGCCGCCGACGCGGTGCCGATCCAGCGGCTCACCGCAGCGCAACGCGCCCGGCCAGCGCTCCTGCTGGGCGCTGAGGGCTCCGGACTGACGGCCAAGGCGCTCCACGCGAGCGACGCCCGCATCGTCATCCCGATGCGCCGGGGCGTCGACTCGCTCAACGTGGCCAACGCGGCGGCGGTCGCGTTCTGGGAGCTCACCCGAGGCGACGATCAATAGCCACGGCCCGCATGACAGCGGCGGCTCGCCTGACGTCCCGCGGTCGCTCGTCCGGCGGGACGAGCGACCACGAGCGGTTCGTCAGGTGTTGTCGCGGTTCTGATCGGGCGCCGGGTCGAACACCGAGGGCGGGATGCCCACCGAGCCGGTCAGCTGGCGGGGTGGCTGGTCGCCGGAGACCTGGGCCGCGGCCGCGGCAGCCTCCGCGTTGGCCGCGGCCGCCGCCTCCTCGGCCGCCCGGCGTGCCTCGAGGACCTCCTCCGACTCGGCCTCCTCCACGGCGCTCTGGTCGATGTGCCGGCTGCGCTCGTCGTTGGACATCTGCCCGATGCCGCCCAGGGCGCCGCCGATGCCCTCCAGGGCCTTGGTCAGCTCGACCGGCAGGATCCACAGCTTGTTGGACTGGCCGGCGGCGATCTGCGGCAGCGACTGCAGGTACTGGTACGCCATGACCTTGGAGTCCGGGTTGGCCAGGTGGATCGAGTCGACGACGGTCCGGATGGCCTTCGCCTGGCCCTCGGCCGTCAGGATGCGGGACTGCCGCTCGCCCTCGGCCCGCAGCACGGCCGCCTGCTTCTCACCCTCGGCGGTGAGGATCTGGGACTGCTTGAGGCCCTCGGCGTGCAGGATGGCGGCGCGCCGGTCACGCTCCGCGCGCATCTGCTTCTCCATCGAGTCGCGAATGCTCGGGGGCGGCTCGATCGCCTTGATCTCCACCCGGGTCACCTTGATGCCCCAGCGGCCGGTGGTCTCGTCGAGCACGCCGGACAGGTGGCGGTTGATCTCGTCGCGGCTGGTGAGCGCCTTCTCCAGGTCGAGCGAGCCGATCACGTTACGCAGCGTGGTGACGGTCAGCTGCTCGATCGCCTGCAGGTAGGAGAAGATCTCGTACGTCGCGCGCACCGAGTCGACGACCTTGAAGTACAGCACCGTGTCGATCGACACGACGAGGTTGTCGGAGGTGATCACGGGCTGCGGCGGGAAGTTGACCACCGCCTCGCGCTTGTCCACCTTGTTGCGGACGGCGTCGATGAACGGCACCAGGATGTTGAGGCCAGGGGTGAGCGTCCGGCTGTACTTCCCGAGGCGCTCCACCACGTACTCGACCTGCTGCGGTACCACCTTCACCGACTTGGCCACCGTGATGATGCCGATCAGGGCGACGGCGATCACCAGAATGGCCAGGAGCACGCTTGCATCCACTGGGCCTCAGTCCTTCCACACCATTGCTGTAGCACCCTTGATCTCGATCACCCGGACCCGCTCACCCTTGGGGAAGCTCTGGGTCACGTCATACGGGCGGGCCCGCCACAGCTCCCCGTCGATCTTGATCATGCCGCTGTCATTGTCGACATCTTCCAGCACGAGCGCCATCGAGCCCTCGATGGCCTCGACACCCATCTGGGTGTCGCGTTCGTCGCGGTGCATGTAGCGGCGCAGCGTGGGTCGCACCGCCACGAACGACAGCGCGCTCACCACGGCGAACACGACGGCCTGGATCGGCTCGTTGGCGCCGAGGGCGGCGGCACCCGCGGCGGCGAACGCGCCGATCGCGAACATCAACAGCACGAAGGTGCTCGTGAAGACCTCCGCCGCGACGAGAGCGGCGCCGACGATCAACCAGACGATCAGCCAGACATCCACGTTTCGATCGTGTCACGCCGATGCACGTCGCGCCCGCCCTCGCGCCCCTTCCCGCAAGATCGTCGCAAGATCGTCGCAGGATCCTGGCCCGCTCCCCGCCACCCTCCCCCGCGGCGCGCAGTTGGGCAGGCCAGAGTGCCGTGACGAAGGAAGGCGAACCCGCGTGCCCCTCCTGCCCGAAACCGTCTCCCGCATCGACGAGCTGGTCGCCCGCGCCCATGCCGGCGCGCGCGTGCCGACCCTGGTCGCGGGGGTGGTGCGCGACGGCGCGCCGGCGCACGTGGCCTCGGTGGGGCCACACCCCTGCGACGATCCTGCCGGGCTGCAGTTCCGGATCGGCTCGATCACCAAGACCATGACCGCCGCACTGCTGCTCGCCCTGCGCGACGAGGGCCTTCTGGCGCTCGACGACCTGCTGTACCGCCACCTGCCGGGCACACCTCTGGGCGCGGTGACGCTGCGGCAGTTGCTCGGGCACGCCGGCGGGGTGCAGCGCGAGCCGGACGGCGAGTGGTGGGAGCGCAACTCGGGCGCCGACGTGGAGACGTTGCTGGCCACGCTGACCGCGGACAAGGTCGCCTACCCGCCGCCGCACGGGTTTCACTACTCCAACCTGGCGTACGGCCTGCTCGGCGCCGTCGTCAGCCGCCTCGGCGGCGAGGACTGGCGGGTGATGGCGGGCAAGCGGCTGCTGCGGCCGCTCGGGCTGGAGCGCACCACCTACGATCCGGCCGAACCGTTCGCCCGGGGGTACGTCATGCACCCCTGGCTCGACGAGATGCGCGAGGAGCCGCGCCTGGACGCGGGAGCCATGGCCCCTGCCGGGCAGCTCTGGTCGACCGTGCGGGACCTGGCGCGCTGGGCCGCGTTCCTGGCCGACCCGGACCCGGCGGTGCTGGCCCCGGCGACGGTCGAGCAGATGTGCGCCCCGGTGGTCCTGAGCGACCTCGACGGCTGGCGCGAGGGGCACGGCCTGGGCCTGCAGCTGTGGCGCCGCGGTGAGCGGGTGTTCGTGGGGCACAGCGGGTCGATGCCCGGATACGGCTCGGTCATGGCCGTCCACCGCCCGTCGCGCACGGGGGTGGTGGCGTTCGCCAACGCGTACACCGTGCACTACCCGGGCGGCCTGAGCGCGTTCGGCCTGGACCTGCTCGAGACCGTTCTGGAGCGCGAGCCGGCCCGCCCGGCCCCGTGGCGGCCGGGCACCCCGCCGCCGCCGTCGGTCGCGCCGCTGACCGGCCGCTGGTGGTGGATGGGGCGCGAGTACGAGGCCGGCTGGACCGGCGACGCCCTGATCGTGACGCCGCTGACGACCGGCGAGGCGTCGTGGCGCTTCGAGCCGGACGGCCCGGTGGCGGACCGCTGGCGGGGCCGCTCGGGTGACAACGACGGGGAGATCCTGCGGGTGCACCGCTCCCCGTCCGGCGAGGTGCTGGCCCTGGACATCGCGACGTTCGTCTTCACCCGCGACCCGTGGCCGGCGCTCTGACCCCGCTCAGGCGTCCTCGTCCGGCTCCGTCACGAAGTCGATCAGGCGCTCCATCGAGTTGATCAGTGGCGTCTCCACGTCCCGGAAGCTCGACACCGACGCCAGGATCCGCCGCCACATGTCGGAGGGGTCCGCGACGCCGAGCGCCGCGCACACGCCCTCCTTCCACGGGCGCCCCGGCGGCACCGCCGGCCAGGCCCGGATGCCGACGGCCGAGGGCTTCACCGCCTGCCAGACGTCGACGTACGGGTGGCCGGTCACCAGGACCCACGGCGACTGGACCGCCGCCACGATCCGGCTCTCCTTCGAGCCGGGCACGAGGTGGTCGACGAGCACGCCGAGGCGCGCCACCGGGCCGGGGTCGAAGCGACCGACCGCGGCCGCCAGCTCGTCGATGCCGTCCAGCGGCTCCACCACCACGCCCTCGACGCGCAGGTCGTCGCCCCAGATGCGCTCGACCAGCGCGGCGTCGTGGACGCCCTCGACCCAGATCCGGCTGCGGCGGGCGACCCGGGCGGTGTGCCCGGCCACCGCGATGGACCCCGATGCGGTCATTCTCCGCTGGTGTACCCGCTGAGGCGCCGGCCGCACGAGCGTCACCGGCTGCCCGTCGAGCAGGAACGCGGCCGGATCCAGCGGGAAGTTCCGCCGCGTGCCGTGCCGGTCCTCCAGCACCACGGCGCCGAGCTCGAACCCGACCACGGCCCCACAGAAACCCGAGTCGGCGTCCTCCACGACCAGGTCGACCTCCGCCTCGACCACGGGTACGCTGCGCCGGCGCCGCCAGTCGTTGTTCGCCAGGACGTCCATGGCCGGGAAGCGTATCGGCTGACGGCCCCTTCGCCTGCGAGACATACCGGCACGTCGGCACGTACCCTTGCTCCCATGTCCCCCGCAGCACGCGCGGCGACCCTGCAGGCGCGCCGCTCGGCGCGTTTCGTGGCATGGGTCCGGGCGTGGCGCGCCGGCCTGGTGCCGTGCGACGACGCCGCCGCCGAGATCTCCGGCGACGAGGAGCACATGGTCTCCGACGTCCCCGGCACGTGGACCGACGTGTCGCTCGCCGACGCTCTGCCGTCGCTGTCGAAGCTGCACCCGGACGAGGTACGCCTCGTGCTACCCGCCCCGGGCGACCCGCGCGGCCTGCCCGGCCCCGGCCCGTTCACCGGCGCCGCCCTGCTCGCCGGCGAGGGTGTGATCGCGGGCGGCCTGGGCTTCGTGCCGGAGCTTCGCCTGCACACGTCCGGCTCGGGCGACGAGTTCGAGACGGTGCGCTGGCAGGTGTTCGCCCTGCCGGAGGACCGCCCCCCGACCCACGAGCCGAGCACCGCCGAGGCCGAGGCGGAGCTGTCCGCCGAGCTGGCCACCGCGACGCGCACGCTGGCCAAGCTGGACATCGCCCAGTGGCGCCCCGAGCTCGCCGGCGCGATCGAGGCCATCCGCAAGCCCGACGGCGCGACCGACCTGCCGCCCGGCTACGACCCGAGGGCCCGCCGCCTGTATGCCCGGGCGAGCATCCTCGACCGGGTCCTGGCCCTCGCCGAGCACGCCGCCCCGGGCGGCGCCATCAACGGCTACGAGGTCCAGCAGCGCGACGCGGCCCTGCGCCCGCTGACGACCGCCTGCCGCCGGGCCCTGGTGGCCGCCTGCAACGCACCCCTGTTGTAGCCCACCGGCTCCCGCTCGAACACGGTCGAACAGGACCTGCACATCGACGTGCACCCATCAGCACATTGCCAGCAGTCGATACACACAGGTACGATGCGCTCACGTTGAGCTGTCGCGTTGCCGCGCGCATCGGCGCCCGCGGTCGCCGCTCGAAGTCGTGATGGTCGATGTTGGGGGTTCGGATGAGTCTTGGGACACGGGCCGCGTCGTTCGGCACTGCGGTGCTGCTGGCCCTCGCGGTCGACGCGGTGGTCGCCCAGTCGGCGTCGGCGGTGCCGAGCGACTGCACCATCAGCCGAGACAACGTCACGCACGAGTATTCCAGCCTGTGCACCGCGGGTACCGGCGAACACCAGGTCGTCGTCCAATGGAAGTTCGTCAACCCCTGGCTGCCGCCGGACGTCTACACGTCGCGCGGGCCATGGGCCGGCGTCGGCAGCGTGTCGACGACCTCGGGCATCCCGGGCAGCGCCGTGATCATCAGCGCGGCGGTCCAGCTCCGCTGAAGGGGGCGGATTGCCGAGCACGCGGCCCGGCAATCCGGGGCGACGGTCAGACCTCGTCGATCAGCTGGGCGACCGACGGGATGATCCGGGACGGGCGGTATGGGTAGCGCTCCACGTCCGCCGCCGTGCTGATGCCGCTGAGCACCAGGATCGTCTCCAGGCCGGCCTCCAGGCCGCACAGGACGTCGGTGTCCATGCGGTCGCCGATCATGGCGGTGGTCTCCGAGTGCGCGTCGATGCTGTTCAGCGCCGAGCGCATCATCATCGGGTTGGGCTTGCCGATGAAGTACGGCTCGATGCCCGTCGCCTTGGAGATGAGGGCGGCCACGGCACCACATGCGGGCAGGGCGCCCTCGTTCGACGGGCCGGTCGCGTCCGGGTTGGTGCAGATGAACCGGGCGCCGTCGTTGATGAGGCGGATGGCGGTGGTGATGGCCTCGAAGCTGTACGTGCGGGTCTCCCCCAGCACGACGTAGTCGGGCTCGGTGTCGGTGAGGATGTACCCGACCTCGTGCAGCGCGGTGGTGAGGCCCGCCTCGCCGATGACGTAGGCGGTGCCGCCGGGGCGCTGCCTGTCGAGGAACTGCGCGGTCGCCAGCGCCGAGGTCCAGATCGCGGACTCGGGCACGTCGAAACCGATGCGCCGCAGCCTCGCCTGCAGGTCACGCGCGGTGTAGATGGAGTTGTTGGTCAGGATCAGGAACGGCTTGCCCGACGAGCGCAGCCGGTTGACGAACTCCGGTGCGCCCGGCACGGGCTCGCCCTCGTGCACGAGGACCCCGTCCATGTCGGTGAGCCAGGACTCGATGGGCTTGCGTTCTCTCACGCGCAACATACTCCCTCAGAAACGTTTCGAGCCTATGCGCGTTTTGGTGACGCGCAGCAGTCGGCTGGGCAGTAATCCCAGGTGGGGACGGTGCCGAGCGCGTGACGCACATTACTGTGAGCAAGGACGCGCTCATCGACCAGCTGTCGGATCATGTCCACGAACCGCGGGTCGATGCCCGGGGTGGCGGCCCGGGCGTAGGCCAGTCCGAGGCGCGCGGCGGTCGCCCGGGCCTCCTCGTCAAGATCCCAGATCACCTCGAGATGGTCGGAGACGAAGCCGATCGGGCTCACCACGACCTCGGTCACGCCCTCCTTCGCGAGCGTCTCCAGGTGGTCGTTGACGTCGGGCTCCAGCCACGGCACCTGCGGCGGGCCGGAGCGGCTCTGCCAGACCAGGTCCCACTGGAGCTCCGGCGCGGCCTCGGCGGCGACGAGGGCCGCCGTCTCGCGCAGCTGGGCCTCGTATCGCCCGGCGCCCCCGGGGCCGCTGGCCGCGTTCATCGACGTGGGGATCGAGTGGGCGGTGAACACCAGCCGGGCCTTCATCCGCGACGGCAGGCCGTCCAGCGCCTCGCGCACGGCGTCGGCGTGCGGTGCGATGTACCCGGGGTGGTCGTGGTAGTGCCGGATCTTGTCGATGACCGGCGCGTCCGGCACCTCGGCCCGCGCGCGGTCGATGTCGTCGAGGTACTGCCGGCACGAGGAGTGCGACCCGAACGGGCTGGTCACGAACGCGAGCGCCCGGCGGATCCCGTCGTCGCGCATCTGCCGCACGGTGTCGGCCAGCATCGGGTGCCAGTTGCGGTTGCCCCAGTAGATCGGCAGGTCGAGGCGGGGGCGCAGGGCCTCGATGAGTGCGCGGCACTGGGCGTTGATCGGGGAGACGCCGCCGAAGTGGCGGTAGTGCCCGGCGACGGCCTCCAGGCGCTCGCGCGGGATGCCCCGGCCACGGGTGACGTTTTCCAGGAAGGGCAGGACATCGTCCTGCCCTTCCGGGCCGCCGAACGAGAGCAGGAGGAACGCGTCGTGAGCCACGCCCTCATTCTGCTCCTCGATCAGGACGAGCCGACCGCGTGGTACCCACCGTCGACGTGGACGATCTCACCGGTGGTGGCGGGGAACCAGTCGGACATCAGCGCGCAGCAGGCCTTGCCCGCGGCGGACTGGTCGTGCAGGTCCCAGCCGAGCGGGGCGGTCTTGGACCACGAGTCCTCGAACACCTCGAAGCCGGGGATCGACTTGGCCGCCATGGTGCGCAGCGGGCCGGCCGCGACGAGGTTCACGCGGATGCCGCGCGGACCGAGCTCGCGGGCCAGATAGCGCGAGGTGGACTCGAGGCCCGCCTTCGCCACGCCCATCCAGTCGTACACCGGCCACGCCTTCGAGGCGTCGAAGTCCACGCCGACGATGGAACTGCCCTGGCCCAGCAGGGGCAGGCACGCGACGGCGAGGGCCTTGAACGAGAACGTCGAGACGTGGACCGCGGTGGCCACGTCCTGCCAGGGCGTGGCGAGGAAGTCGCCGCCGAGGCAGCTGGCCGGGGCGAACGCGATCGAGTGCAGCACCCCGTCGAGCCCGTCGACGTGCTCGCGCACCTTGTCCGCGAGGCCGTCGAGGTGCTCCTGGTTGGTCACGTCGAGCTCGATCACCGGGGCCCCCTGCGGCAGCCGCTTGGCGATGCGCTCGACCAGCGACAGCCGGCCGAAGCCGGTGAGCACGACCTGGGCGCCCTGCTCCTGGGCGACCTTCGCGGCGGAGAAGGCGATCGACTGTTCGGTGATGATCCCGGTGATCAGCAGCCGCTTGCCCTCGAGAAGTCCAGCCATGGTTTCCGGAGTCTCCCTTGATGATGATGTGTCCGAAGAATCTGGCGCCCGCGCCGGATTGCTTCGCGACGCCAACGACCGACCGACGTCAGTGACCCATGCCGAGGCCGCCGTCGACGGGAATGACAGCGCCGGTGATATACCCCGCGGCGTCGCTGGCGAGGAAGGTGACGACGTCGGCGACCTCCTCGGGCTTAGCCATGCGGCCGGCAGGGATGCTCTTCTTGTACTCCGCCTGGGTGGCCTCCGGAAGCACCGCCGTCATGTCGGTCTCGATGAAGCCGGGCGCGACGACATTGGCGGTGATGTTGCGGCTGCCAAGCTCGCGGGTGATCGAGCGGGCCATGCCGACCAGGCCGGCCTTGCTCGCCGCGTAGTTGACCTGGCCCGGTCCGCCGTAGAGACCGACGACCGAGGAGATGAAGATGATCCGCCCCCAGCGCGCCCGCAGCATCTTGCTCGCGGCGCGCTTGGCGCAGCGGAACGAGCCGGTGAGGTTGGTGTCCAGCACCCCCGTGAACTGCTCCTCGCTCATGCGCAGCAGCAGGGTGTCCTGGGTGATGCCGGCATTGGCGACGAGCACCTCGACCGGGCCGAGCGCGTTTTCCACCTCCGTGAACGCGGCGTCCACGGCGGCACTGTCGGTGATGTCACACTGCACGCCGAACAGCCCGTCGGGCGCGCCCGAGCCACGGTGCGTCACCGCCACGCGGTCGCCCTGCTTGGCGAACGCCTGCGCGATCGCCAGTCCGATGCCCCGGTTGCCGCCGGTGACCAGCACGGTCCTCGCCACGGTGCCGCCTTTCGTGCTCAAGATCTTGCTTAGTGGGATGCAGTACGGAGACTAGGCGCTACCGAATGGTAGGACCCAATGCGCCGGGCGGCTGATGCCGGGCATGGCGGTCCGCAGTACAATATGGAGGTTTGGATGTCCGGCCGCCATAACGGCCGGATCCGTTCGCTGCCCGTCCGGCACGGCAGCCGCTCCCCAGGAGGTGATCGCTGTGCGAAGTAGCGATCCCTCCAGTCGTGGCCGGTAACAGCAGATCACCCGCCACGGCTTCCGTGTGTCTGTTCTCGCTATCCCATTGAGACAACACCCGTTGGGAGCTCGTCGTGAGCCGTTTCGTCGCGCCCGTTGGCTTCTTCCTGGCCGCGATGTGGGTCGCCGCCCTGTTCTTCCTCGTCGGCGCCCACTGACCGCCGTCCGCCGCGTCCCACCGGCGCGGCTGTGGCGCTGCGAAGGCCGCGGCGATCACCGCGGCCCGCGACACCGTCCTACGGAAGCCGGGACCCCCACAGCAGGCTCAGCGCACCCGCACACAGCGCCGTGAGGAACCCGAAGCCCAGGTACCACTGGGTGATCTCGCGTGGCTTCGTGCGGAAGCCGATCGAGCTGCCCATGTCCGAGTAAACCCGCTTGAGCTCTTCCTTGCTCGCGGCCTCGTAGAAGTACCCCTTGGTGACCTCCGCCACCTTCTGCAGCGACGGGCGGTCCACCGGCACCCGCTGCGGCGTGTTGCCGATGCGGACCACGCCGTCGTCGGTGCCGAACGCGATGGTGGAGACCGGCACGTTCGCCGCCGAGGCGGCCGCCGACGCGTCCTCCAGCGAGCGGCCCGCGGTGCGGAACCCGTCGGACAGCAGCACGATGCGGGCCGGCGGCGGGCCGGCCGCGCCGTCGGCGGGCACGGTGCGGATCGCGTCGAGGCTGGTGAACACGGCCTCGCCGGTGGCCGTCGACTCCTGCAGCGTCAGGCCGTTGATCGCCTGCAGGATCGAGCTGCGCTCCTTGGTCGGCGACACCAGCACGCTGGCCGTCTTGGCGAACGAGACGAGCCCGATGTTGAAGCTCGGCGGGAGCTGTTTGACGAAGTCGATCGCGGCCGACTTCGCGGCCTCGATCCTCGTCGGCTGTACGTCGGTGGCCTGCATCGACAGCGACACGTCGATGGCCAGCATGATCGTGGCCCGCTCCAGCGGCTCCTTGGTGTCCACCGACGGCCGGGCCATGCCGAAGGCGAGGATGACCAGGCTGAGCAGGAAGGCGGCCGCGCTGACGTGCCGGCGCGCGCCGATGCCCTTGGGCACCAGGCTGCTGAGGAGGTCGACGTTGGTGAAGCGCACGGCGAAGGCGCGCCGGTGCAGCTGCCGCCACACGTACACGCCGATGACCGCGGCGACGGGCACCAGGGCCAGCAGCCACCACGGTGAGAGCAGACGGATCATCGGGTCGTACCTCGAGTTCGGGCGTGTCGCTGGGCCGCGACGAACCGGACGATGTCCAGGAGCCAGTCGGAGTCGGTGCGCAGCCGCAGGTGTGCCGCGTTGGCGCCACGCAGTGCCGAGGCTATCTCGGCACGCTGGGCGGCGGCGGCGTGGGCGTATCGATGGCGCAGCTTCGGGTCGGCGGTCTGCACCTCGTGCGTCCGGCCGGTCTCCGGGTCGACGAGGGCGATCACCCCGACGTCGGGCAGCTCCAGCTCGCGCGGGTCGACGACCTCGACGGCGAGCAGGTCGTGGCGCACCCCGAGCTTGCGCAGTGGCCGCGCCCACTGCTGCGGCGGCGTCATGAAGTCGGAGACGACCACGGCGACGCCGCGCCGGCGCGGGGGCCGGTTGAGCATGTCGATGAGCGCGCCGAGGTCGGCGCGGCCGGGCCGGCTCGGGGTCAGCGCGATGGTGCGGAGCAGGCCCTGGGCGTCCTTGCGGCCGGGGCGCGCCGGGAGGCGGGTGAGCGCCTCCGCGGTACCGACAGCGGCTCCGATGCGGTTGCCACCGCGGACGGTGAGATGCGCGACGGCGGCCGCGGCGGCCACGGCCAGGTCGCGCTTGAGGTATCGGGCCGTGCCGAAGTCCAGGCTGGCGCTGAGGTCGACGGCGAGCCACGTCTCCAGCTCGCGGTCGGAGACCGTCTGGCGCACGTGCGGCAGCGTGGTGCGGGCCGTCACCGGCCAGTCCATGCGCCGCACGTCGTCGCCCGGCCGATACTCCCGCGACTCCCCCGCCTCGGTGCCCGGCCCCGGCAGCAGGCCCAGGTAGTCGCCCTGCAACAGGCCGTCGAGCTTGCGCGTGACGAGCAGCTGCATGCGGTTGAGGACGACCTCCGCGCGCGCGTCGTCCAGCCCGGTGCCGCTCTGGATCTTCACCGCCCCGGCCACGTGGTGATGGTGGTGGTCGCTTGTGCCTGCGGCTGGCCCGCCGGCGCGGTGGTGGCCTGCTGGCGCGGCGCGACCGTGGGCGGCGGCACCGCGGCGAGGACCCGGCGCACCACGTCGTCGGCCGGGATGTCGTCGGCGAGGGCGTCGTAGGACAGCACCAGGCGGTGGCGCAGGATGTCGGGGGCGATGTCCTGCACGTCCTGCGGCAGCGCGTAGTCCCGGCCGCGCAGCAGGGCGAGCGCCCGGCTGGCCCGCACGATGCCCAGCGAGGCGCGGGGGCTGGCACCGTACTGGATGAGGTGCGCGATGTCGGCCAGGCCGTGCTCGGCGGGGGCGCGGGTGGCGACCACCAGCCGCACCGCGTAGTCGACGAGCGCGTTGTGCACGAACACGTCGTCGGCCTTGTCCTGCAGCGCCATGAGCTCCTGGGTGGTGAGCACCGCCACCGGCTCCGGGGTCTTCACGCTGACCCGGTAGACGATCTCGCGCTCCTCGGCGTCGGTGGGATACCCCACCTGGATCTTCATCAGGAACCGGTCGCGCTGGGCCTCGGGCAGCGGGTAGACGCCCTCCTGCTCGATCGGGTTCTGGGTGGCCATGACCAGGAACGGGCGGGGCACGTCATATGTCTCGCCGCCGATGGAGACCTGCTGCTCGGCCATGACCTCCAGCAGGGCCGACTGCACCTTGGCCGGCGCGCGGTTGATCTCGTCGGCGAGCAGGAAGTTGACGAACACCGGCCCGAGCTCGACGTCGAACTTCTCGCTGGACTGCCGGTAGATCCGGGTGCCGACGATGTCGGCGGGCACGAGGTCGGGCGTGAACTGGATGCGGGAGAACGTGCCGCCGACGACCCGGGCGAGCGTCTCCACGGCGAGCGTCTTGGCGACGCCGGGCACGCCCTCGAGCAGCACGTGGCCGCGGCAGAGCAACGACACGAACATCCGCTCGATCATCCGGTCCTGGCCGACGATGACCCGCTTGACCTCGAAGAGGGCCCGTTCGAGCACGGTCGCGTCCTGAGCGGGGGTCGAGACAGGGTTGCTCGGCTGGGTCACCGGTCCTCCACGCGTGTATTCAGTCTGCTGCCAATCTTCGGCAGACCTAGCGTCGCACGACGCGGCGACCGCCCGCGATCCGACGCTGCTGAGAGCCTACTGGGAGTTCACATCCGGGCGACTTCAACCGGAATATCTGATATGTGACTATCGATTCGGGGGATTTTCTCTCACCCTCGCCTCACGGACTGGACATCACCCGTACCCGAGTGGGTAACATTCACCCCGTCGCCGGGCGGCTTCCCCCGTGGCCGCCCGGCGCTCACACTCAAGGCGTGGAAGAGCTCATCTGCTCCGCCAAGGGCTGCCGTTCCCGAGCCGTGTGGCAGCTGCTGTGGAACAATCCGAAACTGCACACGCCCGACCGGCGGAAGATCTGGCTGGCCTGCGACGAGCACCGCGAGTCGCTGTCGTCGTTCCTGAGCGCGCGCGGATTCCTGCGGGAGACCGTGCCCATCAGCGCTCCGGATAGGCTCGAGGAGTGAACGCTCCGGTCGCACCAGACCCCCTGCACCCATGGCCGGACACCGTCGTGTGGCGGCCGATCTCTCCGCGGTACTTCGTGGTCAGGCTGGCGACGCTGGCCATATGGGTGGTCGTGCTGACGCTCGCCTGCGTGGTCGCCGGTGTGCTGTGGTCGGGGTGGCTCCTCCTCGCCGCCGTGGCGGTGCCGGCCGCCGGCGCGGTGCGGGCGGTGTTCATGCGCCGGTCCATCCGGGCCTGGGGCTACGCCGAGCGGGCCGAGGACCTGCTGGTCCGCCACGGGCTGCTGATCCGGCGGTTGTCCATCGTGCCGTACGCCAGGATGCAGTTCGTCGACGTGACCGCCGGCCCGATCGAGCGCGCCGCCGGCCTCGCCACCGTCACCCTGCACACCGCCGCCGCGGCGAGCGACGCCACCGTGCCCGGCCTGGAGGCCGCCGAGGCCACCCGCCTGCGCGACCGCCTGGCGGCGCTCGGCGAGATCCGCGAAGAGGGCTTGTGAGCAGCGGAAGGGCCGCTCATCGGGGGATTCGTCCGCGCTCTGTCCGCCGTGGCGATGCGGAGGCGGCGTGACCGGACCGCTGACCCTGCCCCGGCGGCGGCTGCATCCGCTGACGCCCCTGGTGCGCGGGGCGAAGCTCGTCGCCCTCGCCGCGGTCGCGGTCTCCTGGCGCGGGCTGGGCGACCTCGGCCTGGAGCACTGGCTTCAGGCCATGACCGCGATCCTGGTGCTGGCGATCCTCATCTCCGCGGCGCTCTGGGCCGTGACCGGCTACGAGGTGGTCGGCCGCGAGCTGCGCGTCCACGAGGGACTGCTGTCGCGCCGGGTGCGCACCATCCCGCTCGAGCGGGTCCAGGCGATCGACGTCGTGCGCCCCGCCCTGGCCCGCGTGTTCGGCCTCGCGGAGCTGCGCCTGGAGGTCATCGGCGGCGGCAAGACCGAGGCGCCGCTGGCGTACCTGACCGTGGCCGACGCGACCGCGCTGCGCGCCTGCCTGCTCGGCCTGGCCACCGGCGCCGAGCCCGCCGAGCCCGCGGCCGAGCGAGAGCTGTTCGCCGTGGACAACGGCCGGCTGCTGCTCGCCCAGTTGCTCACCCCGCCGACGATCTCGGTGCCCATCGGCGCCGCGTTCGTGCTCTGGCCCGCGCTCGCCCACCCCGACTGGACGCTCATCGGCGCGGCCAGCACGATCACGGCCTTCCTGGGCGTGTTCCAGGTGCCGGTCCGCCGGGTGCTGGACGAGTGGGGGTTCCACATCGCCGACGACGCCACGGCGCTGCGGCTGCACCAGGGCCTGCTCAACAAGCGCAGCCAGTCCGTGCCACCGCACCGTGTGCAGGGCATCAAGATCACCTGGCCGCTGCTGTGGCGCGCGACCGGCTGGGCGCGGGCCCGCATGGACGTGGCCGGCTACGGCGGCGTCGGCGACGAGCAGCTGCGGGCCGGCACCCTCGTGCCCGTCGCCCGGTCCGCGCACACGGTCGCCGTGGCCGCTACGGTGCTCGGATCGGCCGTCGACCCGCGCCCCGGCACGGCGCCGATCGACGCCGCGGCCCTGCCGGTCAGCCGCCCGCCCGCGCGCGCCCGCTGGCTGGCACCGCTGGCGTGGTCCCGCATCGGCGTCGCCGTCACCGACGACGTGGTGGCCGTCCGCGAGGGCGTGCTGACCCGCGAGCTGATCGCGGTGCCGCTGGCCCGGGTGCAGAGCGTCCGGGTGACCCAGGGCCCGCTGCAACGGCTGCTGTCGCTCGCCACGGTCACCGTCGACACGGCGGGCGGCCTGCACGCCACGGCCCGCCTGCGCGACGCCGCGGACGCCTACCGCCTCGCCGGCGAGCTGGCCGCCCGCTCCCGCACCGCCCGCCGCGCCTTCTCCACGCGCCGAGCGGTGCTCTGACCTACGCTGCGCGGGGTTCTCCATTATCACGGAGTGAACGTGCTGCTGCTTGTGCAGTTTCACTCCGTGATCATGGCGAGCACGATCCGCGCGCCGTGCATCGCCGCCACGTCGACCAGGCCCGCCGCCGGGTGCACGGTCAGCGAGGTGCCGACGGCGGCGAACGTGCGGCAGGACATCGCCGCCTCCGCCGCGGCCGTCAGGGTCGCCGTGTTCATCCGCTGACCGAACGAGATCGTCGCGGACTTGAGGATGCCGCCGCAGCGCCGGCAGGCCGGGTCGTCCTCCCCCGCCTCGACCCGATCGAGCGTGTCGCGCATCGGTCCGCGAACCCCGCACCGCAGGCACTCGGTCTCGTGGATGGTGCCGTGCAGCTCGATGACCTTCGCCGCGTCGAGGCAGCCCGAGGAACACGGCCTTCGAATTACCGGGGTCGCTACGCTTGACGTATGGAGTCGAGCGAGCGCCCCACCGTCGATGCGACCCCCTGGGTCGGTGCTGTCACCCGCGTCGAGCTCACGGTGACCGATGCCGACACAGCTCAGGCGGTGGGCTCGGGCGACGTGCCCGTCCTCGGCACGCCGCGGCTGCTGGCGCTGGCCGAGGCGGCGACCGTCGGCGCGACCGCGAGCCGGCTGCCGCCGGGCTTCACCACCGTCGGCACGCGCGTCGAGATCGAGCATCGCGTCGCGACCCCGATCGGCGGTCGCGTCGTCGCCGAGGCCCGCATGGCGAAGGTCGACGGGCGCACGCTCGTGTTCGAGATCGTGGTCAGGGACGGCCGGCAGGTCGTCGCGGAGGGGCGCGTGGAGCGGGTGATCCTCGATCGCGCCCGTTTCCTGGCCAAGGCCTTGGAGGACCGAGAAGCCCCGGCGTAACCCGGTCCGCAGCGAAGCGGAGGTTTCGGAATGACCGGTCCGCAGCGAAGCGGAGGGGCCGGTCACCATGGGCTCAGCTCCAAGTCATGCCGCTGCCGGAGCGAAGCGGAGGTTTCGGAATGACCGTGCTGCATGAGATCGCCGCGGGGATTCACGTGCTGCGCTACCCGGTGCTCGACGTCAACGCCACCCTCGTCGTCGGCGGCGAGGCCGCGCTGGTCGTCGACACCCTGTCCACACCGGGCCAGGCCCGGGACCTCTTGGCGGCGGTACGCCGGGTGACCCCCCTTCCCCTCGTCGTGGTCAACACGCACCACCACTTCGACCACACGTTCGGCAACATGGTCTTCGCCGACGGCGGCGCGCCGATCTGGGGTCACGAGGAGGCCGCCGCCCTGATCGGGCCCGCACTGCGCGAGCGGGCCGTGCTCGAGCACCCCGACCTGGCCGCCGACCTGGCCCGCCTCACGCCCGTCCCGCCGACCCGTCTGGTCCGCACCTCCGCCGAGCTGGACCTGGGCGACCGCGTGGTCAGGCTGCGCCACTACGGCCGGGGTCACTCCGTCGGCGACCTGGTGACGCTCGTGCCGGACGCCGACGTCGTCATCGCCGGCGACCTGGTGGAGGAGAGCGGCCCGCCGCAGTTCGACGACGCGTACCCGCTCGAGTGGCCCGACACGCTGGCCGCCCTGCTGCTCGACCTCAACCCGCAGAGCCAGGTCGTGCCCGGCCACGGCGCCGTCGTCGGACCCCGCTTCGTGACCGCCCAGCACGAGCGGCTGGCGGCCCTGGCGTGGCTGATCCGCGACGGCGACCAGGACGGCGCCCCGGCGGAGCGGGTGGCCGCGAAGGCGCCGTTCCCGCATGACATGTCGATGTGCGCGGTGAAGCGCGGCTACGTGCAGTTGAACATGCCTTGATCCGCCGCGCGGCGCTTCAGGCCGGGATGCCGGCCACCTCGCGGTCGAAGTTGCGGTGCGACGCCAGCGCGGCCAGCAGGGTTTGCGGGAAGTCCGGGGTGAACTCCTCCTCCACGATCAGCGCCGGATCCGACGAGGCCGTCGTCAGCGGGATCTGGGCCCGCTGCAGCACGCCCAGGCCGGTGCCGAACGCGCCGACCGGCTTGCCGTGCTTGTACGCCTCCGCGGCGAAGTGCACCGCCGCGCCCTCCACCGACAGGTCGGCCGCGGCGCTGGGCACCACCACGGCGTCGTAGAGAACCGACGCGGTCGTGGTGATGGCGTGGGTGACGTCCATCGGCACGCCGTCGGAGGTGGTCACGGCGGCGTCGGTGATGCCCAGCAGGTCGACCACGGCGCCCGCCTCGGTGCAGGAGTCGCGCAGGTGCGCGAGGACGCGGGAGTCGGCGCCGTCGGCCAGCAGGACGGCCACGCGACGGGTGCGCGCCGAGGCGCCGGCGCGCGCCTGGGACA
>NZ_JBEPDB010000065.1:0-52553 GCF_040300025.1 Dactylosporangium sp. NPDC000555
CCGTGGTTCAACGAGATGCCCGAGCACCGCACGATGTTCTACTTCTACGCCCTGCCGGCCGAGCCGTTCCTGGTCCTGGCCGTGGTCTACGTGCTCGGCGCGATCATCGGGCCGCCGCGGCGCCTGAAGCCGGCGAGCGACCACCGGCTGATCGGCTCGATCATCGCCGGGGCGTACGTGCTGCTCGTCGCCGCCTGTTTCGCCTATTTCTACCCGATCTACTCGGCTATGGACATTCCATACGCGGATTGGCTTTCCAGGATGTGGCTCGGGTCTCGATGGATATAGCCACGGCAGTGAGCTAGGCACGGCAGTGAGCATTGAGCGGAAGCCGCACGGCAGGTAAAGGCTGACAAAAGGGCTGCCGCGAGACACGGAGGACAACGTGCGGGCCAGACCCTCACCGCACCCGCCTGGCCACGATGACACGGCCGCCGCGGCGGCGCTGGTCGACGCCGCCGGCCAGGCACTCGTTCTCGCCACGAGCGCGGCCAACGAAAACTCGGGCGTGTCCACGGCGCAGCTACGGGTGCTCGCCGTCGTCGACCAGGCCGGTTCGGTCAACCTGACCCAGCTCGCCCTCGCCCTGCACACCGCACCGTCCTCCGCGAGCCGGTTGTGCGACCGGCTGGAGGCCGCGGACCTGCTGCGGCGCACCGCCGACGAGCGCGATCGCCGCGAGGTGTGGCTCGTGCTGACGCCCACGGCACGCCGGCTGCTCGACGGCCTGGGCCGGCAGCGGCGGGAGAGTATCGCCGCGGTGATGCGGCGGATGGCCCCCGACGACCGCGCCGCGCTGCTGCAGGGCCTGTCGTCGTTCGCGCGCGCTTCCGGGGTCCCGCTCGCCGAGGACGGCCCGGCGGCTCAGGCGAGCTGACACCACCCGCCCGTCACCGCCCACCGCACTGCCCGGCCGACCGATTTGCGGGCATATAAGCGTTCTTCATGATTGCAATTTGCAGATTGGCACACGTTTGAGTATCCGAACGCCAATCTATGAGGAGTTTCACTGATGACAAGCTTGTAATTCTAGGTAATCTGCGGATCCGATCCAGCCTCACTATGAGTAATGATCAATATTGATATGAGTAGAGCGAGGCGAGACACGCCGGTTGGCATCAGCAGCAGAGGCGATTGCCCATCGACCGAAGGCCCCCACAGATGCGTCCGCAGGCATGACAGCCGGGGCACCGCTGGAGCATGCCGCTGCCATCATTACGCTCCGCAATCATCAGTCGCCCGGCCGCGAGTCATGCCCGCAGCAAAACCGGACAAAGGTCCCCTTTTATCCATCGTCATGCGTACTCGGCGTTGGCCGCAGCCCGGGCGATTCATTGATGGATATCGAATAATTTAGCGATCAACCACCGGAACTGGGGAGTCTTCCACGTCTACCCTGATCGACAATTCTGAATGAAGCTCTCCCGCGAATCGCGGTTCGAGTTCTATGGTGTTCGACGTCGGAGGACGCCAATCACGCACGGGAAAGGTGCCAAACCGGGCACGTCGTAAACCCGCGGCTTCGGGAGTGACGGTGCATACCAGCCACCACGGCGAAACCACGCTTCACAGATTGGCGCACAACGACGCCGCCGAGCGGTTCCTCGGCTCATCCGGCTGGGCCGCGACGGTCCGGCCCCTGGAAGTGCGGCCCGCGCAGGCCGTGGCGGAACCCGATCACGGGGTTCCGGCGCTGCCCGGAGTACACCTGGAGCGGGGACGGCTGCTCGATCACCTGGACTCGGCGGTGGAGCACCCGGTGACCCTCATCTGTGCACCCACCGGCTGGGGCAAGACCGTGCTCGCCACGTCGTGGCTACGCGCCGGACGGGCTCTCGGGCGCACCGCCTACGTGCGGTTCGAGCCCAACTGCGGATCCGCCGCCTGGCGGCAGCTCGCCGGTGCGCTCACCGCGGCGGGCATCGCGCTGGACCCGGCGCGGTGGCCGGGTTCAGACGCGTGGACCAACCGCCCGCACGAGCGCGCCGTGGTGGTCCTCGACGACCTGCACAACGTCACCAACCGCACGGTGCTGCGCCGGCTGGAGCGCCTGATGACCCGCCTCGGCGAGCGGATCAGCTTCCTGCTGCTGGCCCGCAACGAGCCGCCGCTGTCGCTGTACCGCTGGCGCGTGCGCGGCCAGCTCACCGAGCTGCGCGCCGACCACCTCGCCTTCGCCCAGGCCGAGATCGCCGGGCTCGCCGAGCACTTCGACGTGCGGCTCCCCCAGCACTTCCGGTATGCCCTGTGGCACGTGACCGAGGGCTGGCCCGCGGCGGTCGCGGTGGCGCTGTCGGCGATGGTCGGCCGGCACGAGCCGGAGCGGATCGTCATCGACCTGGTCGCCGGCGAGGCGGGACTGAACGAGCAGGTCGGCCTGACCGAGTACGTGCAGCGGGAGATCCTCGCGCACATCGACCCGGACGTCTACGACGTCATGCTGCGCACGTCGATCGTCGAGACCGTCTGCCCCGGCCTGGTCGAGGCCATCACCGGCAGCCGCAGCGGCGCCCGGCAACTGGCCCACGCCAGCCGGGCCAACGCGCTGGCCACCTTCTACGGCGGCTCGCACTCGTGGTACCGCTACCGCCGGCTGCTGCGCTCGGTGCTGCGCGTCGAGGTGCGCACCACGCTCGCGGCCGAGGAGCGCGGCCTGCACCGGGCGGCGGCCGGCTGGTACGCGGCGAACGGCCTGCCCCGCGACGCCGTCGCGCACGCGGTGCTCGGCGCGGACTGGGTGAGCGCGGAGCGATTATTCCTGCAGTACTGGCCGGAACTGTGCGGGTCGGGACCGTGCGCGGTGGCGCCTCGGACCGGCCCGCATCCACCCGCGGACGTCGCCGAGCGCCCGATGCTCGCCTTCGCGCTGGCCATCTGCTGCCGCGACACCGGCGACACGGCCGGCATGTCGGCGTTCATCCGGCTGGGCGAGCGCGCGCTGGGCGAGTCGCCGACCGCGCTCAACGCCGAGATCCTGGCCGCGATGCGGCTCGCGGAGGCGATGACGGTCGAGGACGGGGAGCGCGCCGGCGCCACCGCGATCCGGCTGCTGCAGCGCACCGACGAGGCCGCCGCCGAGCACCTCTACGCCGACGCCGCGGACGCGGCCCGGGCCATCGGCTACCTCGCGCTGTCCGAGTCGTACACCGCCACCGGCCAGATCGACGGCGCCGACACGGCCCTCGAGCGAGGCGCGGGACTGGCCCGCAAGTCCGGCTTCAACCTGCTCGTCGTGCAGGCCAACCGCCAGCAGGCGCTGGTGCACCTGCACCGCGGGCGGCTGTCGGCGGCCGCGGCCTGCGCGCGCCGGGTGCTCGACGGCAGCCGGGACGCGGGCATCAGCGAGTCGCGCAGCATCAGCTACGCCCGGCAGGTGCTGGCCTCGGTCTGCCGGTTGCGCGGCCAGCTCGACGAGGCCCGCTACCACCTGGACGAGAGCATCACCGCCGAGGTGCCGCCCGACCCGTACGGCTGGGTGAGCGGCTCGATCAGCCTCGCCCTGCTGCTGCACGACCAGGAGGACCTGGCGGGCGCCGCGGAGGCGCTGGAGCCGCTGCTCGACAGCCGGATCGGCACCATGCCTCCGGTCGCCGAGGTCACCACGCGGGTGCTGCACGCCGACCTGTGCCTGGCCGAGGGCCGCCTGGACAAGGCCCGGGCCGTGCTCGACGAGGTCGCCCGCCAGTGGCCGGACGCCCCCGAGGTGGCCCTCGAGAGGGCCCGGCTGAGCATCGCCCAGGGGCGGCCAGAGGCGGCGGCGCGCACGCTCGAGGGCGTCCTCACCCGGGAGCCCGGCTCCCTCGTGACGGCGGTTTCGGCAGCGGTACTGCTGGCGCAGGCCCTCCGGCAGCTCGGCGACCTCGTCGGCGCCACCGAGCAGATCGAGCACGCGCTGCGCCTGGCCGCGCCCGAGGGCATCAGGGGACCGTTCCTCGGCCACGGCGCGTGGATCACCGAGCTGCTCGAGCCCCCGCCGCAGGTGACGCACGCACCCGAGGCGGATCGGCAGGTCGAGCAGCGCCCGGCCGAGCCCCGTTCCGAGCCGTCCTCCGAGCCCCCGTCCGAGCCCCCGGCGGCCCCGGCCGACGCGGCTCAGTGGGGCGCGTTCGAGGTGGTCGCGGAGCAGATCACCGAGCCGCTGACCGAACGGGAGACGCTGGTGCTGCAGTACCTGCGCAGCATGCTCTCGGTCGCCGAGATAGCCACGGTGCTCAGCGTCTCATCCAACACCGTCAAGACTCACGTCCGGCACGTCTATCGCAAGCTGGGGGTGAGCCGCCGACGTGACGCGGTGCGCCGGGGAAGGGAGTTGAGCCTCATCTAGGCTCTCACCCGCCTCAGGCGAGCCGCAGGGTGCCTCGGTGGAGACACGATATGCGACATGGCAATGGCGGTGCGGGAGCAGGTCAACGGGGTTCGAGTGGGCGTGCGGTACGCCGTCGCGGACCACGCCTCCAACGTCGGGGGTGACTGGTACCTTTCCACCCCGCTGCGCGGCGGGGACGTGATGCTCGCGGTCGGCGACGTGATGGGCCACGGCCGGGCCGCCGCCGCGACGATGCGGCAGTTGCGCGCGGCCATGAGCCGGCTGGCGCTCGCGGGTGACGAGCCCGGTGCGATCCTCGCGGCGCTCAACCGGATGCTGTGCCGCCGCCCGACCACCACCCTGGCGACCGCCGTCTGCGGCCGGTTCCGCCCCTCCGACCACTCGCTGACCTGGTCGCGCGCCGGGCACCTGCCGATCCTGCGGGCCACCGCCACCGGGGTGAGCGCGCTGGCCCAGCCCTCCGGCATGGCGCTCGGCGTCGACCCGGCCGCCCGCTACGCCACGGCCCGCGTCACGGTCGACGCCGGCGACCTGCTGCTGATGTACACCGACGGCGTCGTCGAGCAGCGCGACCGCGCCATCGACCAGGGCGTGCAGAGCCTCGTCGACGACGTCCGGCTCGCCATGCGCACCTCGGCGCCGGGCGAGCGGCTGCGCACCGCGCTCGACTTCGCCCACCGCAGCAACCCCGACGACGACGCCTGCCTGCTGGCCGCCGAGCCCGTGTAGCGCCGCCGTTCGCCGGTCCGCCACCCGGCCGTTTCACCCATCGAGGGTGATCCTCATTCACCCGGCTCGCTCGAAAGATGTTCCCAGGCACGACACGTTGCCGACTGAGGCAGGCGCCGATGTCCGGGAACGGGGAGGCCGGGGGATCCACCCATGTCCGCGGGAGGGATCAACCGATACCCCGCAACCGGCGCGGAGGGGTCTGCGCCGGTGTCCGGTGCCGCGGGCGGCGGGACCGGACACCACGGGTCGGGCCTGTTCCGGGGGGAACAAGTAACGGGGGATATAGGCCGTGCCGGTCTTTCGGTTTTCGACCGGAGACCGGCACGGCCTCACGCATTTCCCGCTGAATCAAGGGTTTCCGCAGCTAACGCAAAGGGAGAAGACGGGCGGATGCGGGTGACGGAATTTCGGACGTTTGGTACGACGATGCTCACGCTGGTGGGCACGCTGAACGTCTCGCAGGGCCTGCTGGTGGCTTTCGCCAGCGGCGGGGTCGGATTCAACCGTAACGACGTGGCGTTCACCAGCGCCGGCACCTGGGCTGCGGCCACGGTGACGCTCGGTGTGCTGCTCGCGGTCACCGGTCTCGCGCTGCGCGCCCGCAAGCAAAGCGCGATGCTGGCCGCGGTGAGCGTCGTGGCGCTGCACGCGATCTCCCAGCTGGCGATGCTGCGAGCCTACCCGGCGTGGTCGCTGCTGATGGTCACGCTGGACGTGATCATCCTGTTCATCCTCACGATCCCGCGGGGCAGCGTCGTCGCCGACGACGACCTCGAGCCCGAGGAGGCCCGCCCGGTCTCGGCGGCGAAGCTGGCCCTGCGACGCAACAGCCGCTCCGACTCGTACCGTGGCCGGCACAAGAAGGGCCACCCGGTGATGCGCCACAGCGCCGAGCTCGACGACATCATCATGATCGATCTCCTGGTCGACCCGGACGGGCACGACGCCCCCGTCGCCGTGCCCGCCGGCACCGAGCTCTCGATGCAGGACACCGTCGTCGTCACCGCCTCGGTCGGCGCCCCGGTCAACGCCGCCCTGGCCGAGGAGACGATCGAGGCGGAGATCGTCGGCGACCCGCCCACCGCCTGGGTCCGCGCGATCGGCCAGGCGACCGTGCCGGTCGTGCTCGCCGACCCGGCGGACGAGTCGCGGGTGCCGGTCCAGCGCGCCTCCCTGGAGTCGCTGGACCCGCTGATCGACCCGCTGCCGATGGTCCTCGCGAGCGAGGCGGCGATCGCACGGGCCGCCGTGGACGGCGAGGGCGAGAAGCTGGCCGCGATCGGCGCACGGCCCTATGTGAACCGCTGAGCCAACCGCCACGCCAGAAGCGGCGGCGTCCTTCGCAGGACGCCGCCGCTTCGCTTTGCCTTCCCCCCGTTCGATCCCCGGTGCCACAAGCACATCCAAAGCCACAGCACATACAAAAAGGAGCGCGGCCCGGTACGGGTCGCGCTCCTTAGTACTTGCGGCTGTTACAGCAGATTGAGCTCACGAGCGCGCTCAATCACCTCCCGCCGCCGACCCACGCCGAGCTTGCGGTAGATGTTCTTCATGTGCGTCTTCACGGTGTTGACGGACACGTAGAGCATCGAGGCGATCTCGCCCGCCGACAGGGTGCCCTGCAGGTAGCGCAGCACCGCCAGCTCCCGCTCGGTCAGCGGCTCGGCGAGCTCGCCGGCGGCCGCCGGTGGGCGGCCGAAGCCGTTGAGCTCCTGGGCGATGTCCTCCGCCAGGCCGCGGTAGCCGCTGCCCGCCGGCAGGTACGTGACGAGCAGCTCGCGCACCGGCTGGCCGCCGGCGACGAAGGGCCAGCGGATCGTCTCGTCGTCGGCGAAGCGCAGGGCCTGCTCGAGCGCCCGGCCCGCCTTGGAGCGGTCGCCCAGTGCGCGCAGGGCGCGGGCGCTGGTGAGGTTGGCGTCGACCGTCCACACCAGCGAGCCGGTCGTGGGCTCCAGGTACGGCTGCACCGCGCCGAGGGCCGCCGCCGGGCGGCGCTCCGCGAGGTGGGCCTTGGCGCGCACCACGCCGAGCCACGGCGCCAGCATCTCGACCGGTTCGAGGGTGAGCAGCCGCTTGGCCGCCTCCACGTCCCCGGCGGCCAGCCGCAGCTCCGCCTCGGCGAGAGTGACGCAGTGCTGCATGCGCGGCGTGTACCGCCAGTCGGCGAGCTGCCGGCGAATGGCCGCCAGCTCGGTGCACGCGGCCCGCGCATCGCCCGCGGCGGCGCGGATGTGTGCCCTCGTCATGGTCGCCACCGCCACCAGCGCCGGGTCGGCGAGCCCGCCCCCGTCCAGCGCGCGGTCGAGGTAGTGCTCGGCCGCGCGGACCCGGGCCTGCAGGTAGCACACCTCGGCGACGGTCAGCTGCGCCCACACCACGTCGATGCCCTGCGTCTGGCCCTCGCGATCGGCCAGGGCGAGGGTCTCCTTGCTGTACCGCATCGCGGCGGTGAGCCGGCCCCGGGTCGCGTTGAGCTGGGCGAGCTGGCGCAGCGCGGCCAGCTGCGACTGGACCCCACCGCAGCGCCGGGCCAGGTTGAGCGACTCCATCAGCGCGTGCTCGGCCGCGCCGAGATCGCCCTGGATGAGCCGCGCACCGCCGACAGCCACAAGCGCCAGGGCACGCATGCGTGCGGCGTCCTGGTCGTCGAGGCCGGTGTCCTCGCGCAGGAGGAGCGGTGCGGTTGCGAGTACCAGCTCAGGCTTCTGACTCTGATGAGCCTCAGCCATCCGAAAGCTGTCCACAATCGGGCGGAGCGCCGCCCGCGCCGAGTCGACCAGCGTGTGCTGCGATCGGTCGACGAGATGCAGGAACGTCTCGGTGCCCTGCGGATCGCTCGCGTCTAGGCGCTCGGCCGCGAAGGCCAGGGCCAGCTTCGGGTCGTTGCGTACCTCCTGCGGAGGCGGCGGCACCAGCTCCTTGATGGTGCGCATCCGGGCGCCCGGCACCAGCTCCTGCCAGCTCGCGGCCAGCAGGTCCGAGGCCTGGCTCCAGTTGCGCGCCGCGAGCGCGTGGCGCAGCGCGTCGGCCGGCTGGTCGTGCGCGGCGAACCAGTCCGCCGACCGCCGGTGCAGCTGGCGCACCTGCTCCGGGCGGCGATGTCGGAGCTCGTCGTACAGCATGAGGCCGAATAGCGGGTGGCACCGGTACATGCCGGCGTTGCCGCTGCCCTGCACCACGAAGAGATTCGAGTGCTCGAGCTGGGCCAGGATGCGGGCGCCGTCGACGCGGCCGGTGAGCGCCTCGACGAGCTCCGAGCTGACCTGGTCGAGGACCGACGTGCACAGGACGACTTCGCGGACGTCCTCCGGCAGCGTGTCGAAGACCTCGCCGACCAGGTACTCCCCCAGCGCCCGGTCCTGCAGCGCGAAGCGGGGCACGAGGCTGTCCGGCTCCGGGTGACCCTGCACCGCCAGCGCGGCCAGGCGCAGGCCGGCGGCCCACCCCTTCATCACCGCGTGCAGCTCGACGAGCGCCGACTCGGCCAGCCGCACGCCGTGCGCGTTGAGCATCTGGGCGGTCTCGTCGAGGGTGAACCCGAGCGGCCCGGTCCGTAGCTCGCTCAGCGCGCCGCGGATCCGGAATCGGTACAGCGTGAGCGCCGGATCGGTACGGCACGCGATGACGAGACGCAGGCGTTCACCCGCCTGGGAAAGCAGCGTCTCCAGTTCGCCCCACACGCGCGGTACCGAGAGCTCCTGCAGGTCGTCGAGGACCAGGACCACGGGTGGGCCCGCCCGGCGCAGCAGGGTGACGAGCTCTTCCAGGGCGGCCTCACCCTGGCCCTCGCCGGCCTCCCCGGCCGGGTGCTCCCCGGTCGCCTGCGTGACCGCGTCGACCACGTGCTCCCAAAAACGTGGGCCGTGGTGTGCCTCGACCGTCAACCACGCGAGCGGCCAGGGTGCCCGCCCTGCCGCCACCCACTCGGCCAGCAGGGTGGTCTTGCCCCACCCCGCCGGAGCGGAGATCAATGTCAAAGGCCCCGCCACGGCGCGATCCAAAGCGTCCAGAAGACGCGGTCGCGGCACGTGATAGCGGGGCGGCTCGGGCACTGCGAAGTGCAGTGCGGGACGGGTGATGGTGTCAACGAGCGCTTTCTGCCCCAACGTATTTCGCCCCCTCCCACCCACCGCAGCACGGCGGATGACCACGGGATTGTGAGGCGACAAAAGGTGATGTCGCCTCACCCGTAGGGGGTGAACAAATGACGGTGCGTGATCACCCGGTTTTCGGGGCTTGCCTCCGCACGCATCGGAAGCCGACGTGACAACTACCGTTGTCGATCGCTTCGGGCTGCCGGGCCGCGGGCCGGAACCGGTGGTCGTAGTCCGTGGAGCACAGGTACGACCCGCCCTTCAGCACCCGGCTGGCGAACACGGTAGCGCCGGGCGGCGAGTCTACACGCGGGTTCTCCGGGATCTCACCCTCGAGCTCACCGAACCGCGCGCTTCCGGACCGGTAGTAGTCCGACGTCCACTCCCACACGTTGCCGACGACGTCGAAGAGGCCGTATCCGTTGGCCGCGAACGCGCCGACCGGGCTCGTCCCGTGGCCCTCATCGCTGCGGTCCAGCCAGGGGAAGATTCCCTGCCAGATGTTGGCGCGCCCGGGTTCGGGCACGTCACCCCACGGATACGGCGCCCCGTCCAGCCCGCCGCGCGCGGCGAACTCCCACTCGGCCTCGGTGGGCAGGTCCTTGCCGGCCCAGCTCGCGTACGCCATGGCGTCCTCGTACGCGACGTGTACGACCGGATGGGCGGAGCGCTTGCGGACGTCCGAGCCCTCACCGAACGGATGACGCCAGGACGCGCCGGGCCGCAGTTCCCACCAGACACGCCAGTCGCGCAGCGGCACCGGACCCGGCGGCTGCACGAATACCATCGAGCCCGGTGGTCCCTGTTCGGTGGCCCGCTCAGCCACCGTTTGGTATCCGGTCTCCTGCACGAACAAGGCGAACTCCGCGTTCGTCACGGGGTGCGAGTCGATCCAGAATCCATCGACGGCGATCTTGCGAACCGGCGCCTCTTCCGGATAGAAGCCCTCGGCACCCATGGCGAAGGTGCCACCGGGGATCCAGGCCATCTCCACGAGCGCATTGTGCGGACGGCCGCGGGTGACTAGTCCTCACCCACCCCGGGTGAGGGCCGGGGTCGCAGCGCTGCGGGTATCAGACCCCATTCTGGACCCCATTCGGGCTACCGCGGGGGCTTTCACACGGGCCGGGTGATGCTCGGTCATCCGGGCCGGCCGAACGATCGCATCCAAAAGCACCGGTTCAACGCATTTGCGAGGGAGGGAGGTCGCCACACGAGCTTCGCCGGATTCGGCCGCGGCGCCTCCTCTCTTGTCCGCCGCGGCCGGTCGGCGAATCTGTGACCCCCTCCCGGGATACGTGTGCCGTTTCAGGGAAAAGGGAGACGAAAAGGGAGACAAGGTCATGGCTGAGACCGGTACCACCCGTAGCAGCAGCACCTGGTCCGGCTGGGTCACGTTCGCCGGCGTGCTGCTGGCCGTGATCGGGGTACTCAACATCCTCGAGGGCCTGGTCGCGCTGCTGCAGAACCAGGTCGCCTTCATCGACGGCAGCAGCCTGGTCGTGGTGAACCTGACCGGGCTGGGCATCGTAATGATCGTCTTCGGCGCGCTGCTCACCGCGTGCGGGATCGGGGTCTTGGCGCGCAACAGGGTGGCCCGGATCGCGGCGATCGTGATCGTGGCCCTGCATGCGCTCGCGCAGATCGGCTCGCTCGGCGGCTACCCGGTGTGGTCGCTGCTGATGATCACCCTCGACGTGATCATCCTGTACGCGCTCACCGTGCACTGGGCCCCGCTCGAACTCGAGACGGCGACGCCGCCATCGGGTGGCGTGCACCGTGCCGACCGGGACCAGCAGCGCGAGGCCGCCACCTTCCCGATGAACCCGTCACGAACCGGCCCGGCACATGCCGCGCCGGACACGCCCGACGTTCCGGAGAGGGCCGCCGGGGGTTACGAGGGCCAACCGGCGGAGTACCGCAGCCAAGCCGCGGAGTACGAGGGCCAGCGCCGCGGCGAGTACCAGCCGCACCAGCCGGGGTCTGAGTACTGATACAGCCGATGGAGTCCGGCGACGCCGTTGTCGCCGGACTTTTCGGCCTCTCGGCCGGGCTACGCGTGGCGGTGATGCTCCAGCGAGGCGTGGGCATGCGGCGCCGCCGGATCCGGGTGCACCGTGGCGGCCGTCAGGCGGGGCACGGCGTGCAGCAGCCGATGTTCCGCCTCGACCGCGATCGCGTGGGCCTCGGTGAGCGACAGGCCAGCGCCAACGACCAGGTCGGTCTCGGCGTGCAGGCGGTGCCCGATCCAGCGCATCCGCAGCGCCGACACGCGCAGGACCCCCGGCGTGCCGGCCAGCGCGTCCTCCGCCGTGGTCATGAGGGCCGGGTCGACGGCGTCCATCAGCCGCCGGTACACCTCGCGCGCCGCGTCCTTCAGAACAAACAGGATCGCGACGGTGATGAGCAGGCCGACCAGCGGATCGGCCCAGCGCCAGCCAATCGCCACGCCGCCCGCGCCGACGAGGACGGCAAGGGACGTGAAGCCGTCGGTGCGAGCGTGCAGGCCATCGGCGACCAGCGCGGCCGAGCCGATGCGACGGCCGACGCGGATGCGGTGGCGCGCGACGAGCTCGTTGCCAGCGAAGCCGATGAGGCCCGCGGCGGCCACGAACGGCAGCCGAGTCACGACGGCGGGGTGCACGAGCCGGTCCACGGCCGCGTACGCCGCGAGCGCCGCCGAGGCCGCGATGGTGAGCACGATGGCGATGCCGGCCAGGTCCTCCGATCGGCCGTAGCCGTAGGTGTACCGCCGGTTCGCCGGCCGGCGGCCCAGGATGAAGGCCACGCCCAGCGGTACCGCCGTCAGCGCGTCGGCCGCGTTGTGCAGGGTGTCGCCGAGCAGCGCCACCGAGCCGGACCACGCCGCGACGAGGCCCTGCAGCGCGGCGGTGATACCGAGCACGAGCAGCGAGACCCACAGCGCCCGGATGCCCTCGCGGGAGCCCTCCATCGCCGGGTCGACCTTGTCGGCGGCCTCGTGCGAGTGCGGCGCCACGACGTGCAGGAGCCGCCGCGGCAGCGAAGAACGACCGTGCTCGCGATACTCCTGGCTGTGCTCAGGGCCGCGATCAGGGTCGTGGTAGTCCCGCGCCATGCGAACACCATCGCAGAGAATGCCGAAGAAGAAGACGCCCGTACGGACGCGTGCGGCGCCGGCGCGGGCCTGGGAGCGCGCCGGCGCCTGTGCGCCGTCCTGGTGGAGCAGGAACGTCTCAGTGCGTGACTTGCGATGGGTGGGCGGCCTCCTCCGGATCAGCCGCCCACCCATCGGCTCCCGCCGCCCTCGCTGAAGGCCGACCGGTGCTCAGGACGCGGGCCATACTCACCGCTGCCTCCTGGACCGTCGAGTACCCCCTGCTCAACGGTTTTCACCGAGCGACCCAGCTAGGTCTGTCGCGCCGGGGACCACCGACGGCGCGACGCCCGCGGCTGGCGGGACCGGACGGACCACTGTAGACGGTGCAGCAGTCACCGTTTCAGCTCCGTCCGTCGCTTGCCTTGTCACGTCAGAAATCCTGTCGTGGCCCGGAGTGATCCGTCCTCACCCGGGCCGGGTGAAGCACCTGCCCGATCGACATCATGCGGAAGAAAGGTTGGCCATCTCCTTCTCGGCCATCTCCACCTCGGCCAGGAGCTTGGTGTGCTCCGCGATGAGCCCGTCCAGCAGCCGTCGCGTCACCTGGACACTGTCATTTCCGACCGAGCGCGTCGTCGCCAGCAGGTTTTCGGCCGCCTCGCGCTGACGCTGGCGGCGGGCGTCCCACTGAGCGCGCCGGTTGGCCTCCGCCCGGGCCTCCTCGGCGCGGCGCTGGGCCAGGGCCGTCTGGAAGTCCCGCATGGTTTCCTCGGCGTGCTTGCGGGCGTCCGCGAGCAGTGCCTCACCGGCGGACCGCGCGTTCTCGAGGTCCTGCCGGGCCTCGGCGCGCAGGGCTCCGGCCTCCTCCTCGGCGAGGTCGATCATCCGCTGGATGCGCCCGCCGACGACCTTTCCCGACTGGTCGGCGCAGGTGCACTTCTTCAGCTCGGTGCCGAGCTTCTCCACCCGGCCGGTGAGCTGCTGCTCCCGGTAACGCGCCGCGGCGAGCTCGGTCTCCGCCGTCGTCAGACGCATCTGCAACGTCGCGATGTACCTGTCGACCTGGGCCCGATGGTAGCCCCGCAGGCTCAGCTCGAAGCCGTTCTCGGGGCGAAGCTCGATCTCGCCCGCAACCGCGCTCATGCTGACTCATCCCCTCCCCGGCCCGTTCAAGTGACGGGCAACAGCGCGAACGCTGCCGAGGACTGTGGTGACCACGCTTCATCCTTTCCGGGTGAGCCTTCGGCGGGCGGCGTGGCGGTGGAATGGTGTCGATGGAACCGTTGGCACGTAAGGGAAATCGCGTTGCCAGGGGCGGGCAGACCACCCAACCAGGGTGAGGCGCCGCAGCGTGCGGCGGTGCTTTGCTCGTCTCGTTTGACCCGGATGAAAGACCAGTGGAAAAGCGCGGCCGGGAAAGCGATTTCGGGGGGCACGGGTGTCACAAGCGTTGGTACAGCAGGATCGCCGAGGTTCCGCACCGCCGTCACTGGCGGTGCCGGATCTCCCGCCGGGATACGTGATGCGGGAGCGGGTGGTAGCCCAGTTGGACGCCGCGGTGCGCTCACCGCTGACGCTGGTGACCGCGCCGGCGGGCTGGGGCAAGACCGCCGCGCTCGTCGCATGGGCGCGAACGGTACGCATCGGGGACAACGCCGAAATGCCGGTGGTGCGCTGGGTGACCTCGCACTCCGAGCACGGCGCGGACGTCCCCGGCCTGCTGCTCGGCGCGCTGTCGGCCCAGTCCGAGAAGAACGACGGCGACGACCTCTTGCGCGCGGTGGACGCGCTGCAGCAGCCGCACGTCGTGGTGGTCGACGACGTGCGGGAGATCAGCGACGCCGACGCCCTGGCCGAACTGGAGGCGCTGGTACGCCACGGCATGGGCCGCCTGCGCCTGGTGCTCTCGTGCCGCCGCGACCCCGCGTTGCCGCTGTACCGCTGGCGGGTCAACGGCTCGCTCACCGAGATGCGGACGAACGACCTGTCCCTGACGATCTCCGAGACGGCGCAACTGCTCGCGGCGCACGACGTGGTGCTGCCGAGCTCGACGCTGTACGCGCTGCACTCGATCACCGAGGGCTGGCCGGCCGGCGTGCGGCTCGCCGCCATGGCGATGCGCGGCCACCCCGAGCCGGAGCGGGTGCTCGACGACGGCGGCGCGTTCAGCACCGCGGTCGGCGACTTCCTCACCGGCGAGGTCATCGAGCCGCTGCCGCCGGAGACCCGGCGGCTGCTGCTGGAGACCGCGATCGCGCCTCGGCTCAACGCCGGCCTGGTCGAGGCGATCACCGGCCGCGACGACGGCGCCCGGGTGCTCGCCGAGCTCAAGGGCTCCAACGCGTTCCTGACCCGCAACGCCGGCCCCGGCGGCTGGTACCGCTTCCACCCCCTCTTCGCCCGCACCCTGCACGCGGAGCTGCTGCGTCGCAGCCCGGAACGGGTCGCCGAGCTGCACCGGCGCGCGGCCGCCTGGCACGGCACGTACGGCATCCCGGCCGAGGCGCTGCGCCACGCGCTGCTGGCCGAGGACTGGTCCAGCGCCGTCGAGACGCTCGAGAAGTACTGGCCCGACATCGTCGGCGGGGTCCGCTACGACCGGCCGCACGAGGCCGCGCCGCACGCCCCGGCGTCGGAGGAGAGCACCGACCCCCGCCTGCCGCTGGCGTTCGCGGCCGAGCGGCTGCGGGTCGGCGACCTTGAGGGCACGCGCGATTTCCTGCGCCGCTGCGGCGGGGACCGTTCGGCGCCGATGTTCCGGGCGTTCACGGCCGCCGAGGCGTGGCTGGCCGGCGACGCCCGCCGAATGATCACCGAGATGTCCGAAATATCGGCAAATACCGATGAATCTCGCGCCTTGGCGCTTCTCGATGAGGGCGAGGCCCGGCTCCGCCTCGGCGAGCTGGGCGCGGCCGGCGCCCCGCTGCATGGCGCGCTGGTGCTGGCGCAGCGGGCCGGCATGGCTCAGGCCCAGGTGTGCGCGGCCAGCCAGCTGGCCGTGCTCGAGTCGCTGCGTGGCCGGCTGCGCGCCGCCGCCCGGCTGGGTCGCCAGGCGCTGGTGACCGCCGACCGTTTCGGCATCACCGACGCCACCGACCTCGGCTGGGTGCGGATGGCCCTGGCCGGCGTGTACGGCGAGTGGGACCGGATCGCGGAGGCCGACCGCCTGCTGGACGAGGCTCTCGACCTCGCCGCCGGAGACCCCGACCTGCTGGTCTCGATCGCCACGGTACGAGCGAAACTGCGACACGGCTCGGGCCGTCTCGCGGCCGCTCTCGAGGTGCTGCACACCGCCCGCCGCGAGCTCGGCGGTGCGCCGCTGGCGCCGGCCGTCGAGCGCGCGCTCGCGCTGACCGAGGCCGAGCTGCGCATCAGCGGCGGAGACCTGGGCGCGGCCCGGCGTCTCGTGGCCACCGGCGGCGACCCCGACGTGTTCCAGGGCTGGGCCGCCTGCGTGGACGCCTCCGCCGCGCTCATCGAGGGCAAGGCGGCGGCCGCCGCGACGACCGCCGCGCAGTTCGCCACGCCGTCGGTGGAGAACGCGCTGACGTGGACCGTGCAGGCCGCCATCCTCACCAGCCTCGCCGGGCGCGCGCTCGGCGACCGCAACCGGGTGCTGCGCGGCCTGGAGGTGGCGCTCGACATCGCCGAGGAGGAGAGCTTCCGGCGCCCGTTCCTGGTCGGCGGGCACCCGGTGCGCGACCTGCTGGCGAACTTCGCGCCGCTACTGCCGGTGTACCACCCGCTGGCCGCGGAGCTCGCGGCCGGCTCGTCGCCGCTGGCCGGTGGCTCGCGCAGCGGCTCGGACGGCAACCTCGTCGAGCCGCTGACCGAGCGGGAGCTGACGGTGCTGCGCTACCTGCAGGGCACCATGTCGAACCTGGAGATCGCCTCCACGCTCTACGTGTCGGTCAACACGGTGAAGACCCACGTGAAGAACATCTACCGCAAGCTGCACGCCGGCCGCCGGCGCGAGGCCGTCGAGCGCGCCCGGGAACTGCGGCTGCTGTGAGCGCGGCGCCGGCGACCCTGGTGAAGGCCGTCGACGTCGGGGCGCGTCCCGGAGCGGCGACCGCCGCCACCCACCGCGCCCTGTGGGGCGCGCTGGCCGCCGCGATCGCCTGGCCGGCGCTCAGCCTCTGCGGTGTCGCGCACGCGGAGGTCGCGGCGGCCGCGGTCGGCCTGCTCACGGTCCTGCCGTGGCTGGGACCCCTGCTGGGGGTACTGCTCGCGGCGGTCCTCGCGGCGCTGGTGCCGCAGCCGTACGCCCCGCTCGTGGGATTGGCCGCCGCCGCGCTCGTGACGCTGGCCGCGGCGCCGGCCCAGCACCCGCCCGGCTGGCTCGGCCCGCTGTCGATCCCGGTGGCCTCGGCCGCGGTGGTGCTCGGCGGTGCGGTGGGCGGCGTGATCGGCGCGCTGGCCGCGCTCGTGCTCGCCAGCGCCGGGGTCCGGCTGCGCCGGCGGTTCCGGCCGGAAGCCGCGTCATGATCGAACACCTGCGCGGGCTCCGGGTCGGGATACTGCGATGGGGCGGGACAGCCGTCGAGCGCGGCCTCGCGGCCGTCGGGGACGAAACGCCGCCCGGGCGCGGCTCCCGCGCTTGCGATGCCGGGCCCTTCTGGCCTGTCGACAGATGGGTCCATGCGCTCTACGCGGCCGGTCTGACGGCCGCCGCCGCGGTCGCGCTCGCGATCAACTGGCTCGGGCCGCCGGCGGTGGTGCGCACGTTCCTGGCGGTCGTCGCGGCGACGATGTTCCTGCTGGTCGGCTACATGCTGGTGCGCACTCCGACGCGCCGGGGACAGGCGATGCGGCGATACCTGACCGACCCTCGCGACCGCACCGAGTTCGAGACCGCGGCCGCGAACGCCGACCGGATCCGGCTGACCTGGCCGGCGCTGGAGCGGCTGGGCGAGCCGACCGACCCGACGGCGACGCTGGAGCGCGCGCTGTGGGACCTGGCGCAGGCCCTCGCCGAGCGCGGCGAACTGCGCGCCGCCGACCGCGACCTGCGCGCCTCGGTCGGCGACCCGATCGGCGCGGGCAGCCTGTTCAGCGCGGTCACCGACCGGCAGGCGGAGATCGCGCGCCGGCTCACCGAGGTCGACGCGGAGGTACGCCGCCGCTCCGGGCAGCTGCGCAAGCTGGCCGTGCTGTGCCAGGACTTCCTGGACCAGCGCGCCGCACAGAGCCGCGCCCGGATACGGGTCACCGCGGCCGACGCGCTGCTGGGCTCTCTGCGCGCACGCCCGGAGCCGGACCTGGTCGAGCGCACCGAGGTGGTACTCGCCGCGTATCAGGAGCTGGCCGACGAATACGACTGATATCCGGCCGATCCCGGCACGCGCCTATCCTGCCGTAGTGCGGCGGCGGCTGGCGACCGGGATCGGGTGCGCGGTGGCGGCCGCCGGGCTGTTCCTCGCGTACCTGCGCATGGCCCGCGCGATTCCGATCAACGGCGACAGCGCGAGCAACGCCCTGCAGGCCTGGGACATGTTCCACGGCAACCCGCTGCTGAAGGGCTGGGCACTCTCCGACGTGTCGTTCTACCCGACGGAGCTGGTGCAGTACGGCATCGTCCAGTGGTTCACGGGCCTCTCCGCCGACCAGGTCCAAGTGACCTCCGCCATCACCTACACGATGATCGTCTTCCTGGCCGCGGCGCTGGCGAAGGGCCGGGCCACGGGCGCGGAGGGCCGGCTGCGCATCGGTGTGGCCGTCGCGATCCTGCTGCTGCCGGTACCGGGCACCGGCTACCAGACGCTGCTGTCCTCGCCGAACCACACCGGCTCGGCCGTGCCGCTGCTGCTGGCCTGGCTCGTCCTGGACCGGTCTCGGCACCGGGTCTGGACCCCGGTCCTGGTCGCCGCGCTGCTGGGCTGGGGCGCGATGGGCGATCCGCTCATCACGTTCGTCGGCGCGGTACCCCTGGTCGTCGTCTGCGCCTACCGCGCCCTGCGTTCCCGGGGCGCCGAACGGCTCTTCGAGCTGAGCCTGGTGCTGGCCGGCGCGGCGTCGGTGGGTGTGTCGCGCGCGTTCCGCCACCTGCTGGACTCCCTCGGCGCGTTCCAGTCTCCGCATCCGCCGATCGAGCTGGCGCCGCTGCCGGAGTGGCCCCATCGCGCGTGGATGACGGCGCGGATGCTCGGCGTCATCTTCGGTACCCACCGCTCCGGCTGGCACCCGGCGGCACTTGAGCCGGCGCTCTCCGCGCTGCACCTGGTCGGCTTCCTGGCGGCGCTGATCGCGTTCGCCGTCACGGTGCTGCGCGCGCTGCGCGGCACGGCGGACCGGGTCGACTCGGTCATGGTCGCCGCGATCGCGTGCAACCTGGGCGCGGAGGTCGTCTCGACGATCTCGGTGGACCTGATGGCGGCCCGGGAGATCACGCCGGTCCTGCCGATGGGCGCGGTCCTGGCCGCGCGCCTGGCCGGCCCCTGGCTCGCCGCGCGCCACCCGGCCACGGCCGCCGCCTCGCACTCCGCCCCCGGCGCCGCCTCACGTTCGGCCCTGAGCGCCGCCAGCACTGCGGGCGACATTTTGGAAATGTCCGATAAGGCGCCTCGCTCGGTGCGGATCGGGCGCGGCGTACTGGCCGGCATCCTGACCGTCTTCGCGATCACGCTGGTCGCCTACGCGCCGCCGCGGGCCGAGCCGGCCGAGGCCCAGGAGGCCGCCGACTACCTGCGCTCGCGGGGCCTGAGCTATGGCCTGGGCGCGTACTGGGCCTCGAACAACATCACCGTCACCACCGAGCGCGGGGTCACCGTCGCGCCCGTGGTCGGCGGCGGCGACCGGCTCGTCCCGTTCTGCTGGCAGTCGAAGGGCGCCATGTACGACGCCGTCGCGCACGACGCCCGGTTCGTCGTCCTCGAGAAGGACCGCCCGATCTACGGCACGCCCGAGCAGGCCGAACACATGTGGGGCCCGCCCGTGCGGCGGCACGACGTCGGCAAGTACGCGATCCTGCTGTACAACGTAAATCTCCTGGACGGCTTTCCACCGCACTGCGGGTAGCGATCCGTCGATACGATCGCACCTGTGCGCAAGTTCGTCGTCTGGGGTGACAACGCACTGGCCCGCCGACTCGTCGGCGAGCTGATCAACACATACTCCGCGCAGGTCACGGTCATCGTCGCAGACCTGACCGCCAATCAGGCGCCGGAGATCGCCGACATCCACGCCGACGACGATCCCGCCGCGCGGCCGCTCATGATCGCCGCGCGGAAGCTCACCCGGGCCGTGTTCGAGGCTGCCGATCTGACCGACGCCGACGCGATCGCGTTCGTCGACACCGACGACGTGGCCAACGTCGACGCCGCGCTCATCGCCCGCGAGGTCGACCCGACGATCCGGGTCGTGCTGCGCATGTTCAACACCGTCCTCGGCGCCGGCGTCGTCGAGCGGCTGTCCAACTGCGCGGTGCTGTCGGCCTCCGAGATCGCCGCCCCCGCGTTCGTCACCGCCGCGCTCGGCGACAGCAACCCGGCGACGATCCGGCTCTCCGACGGTCAGCAGCTGATGGCCGTCGACCGGTCGTCGGCCAACCCCGCCGACATCCGCTGCGGCCTGGCCGTCACGACGGAAGCGCAGAGCCTGCCCGCCGACGAGGACCGCGCCGACCTGGTGCTCACCAGCGTCTACGGCCGGCGCACGATCGAGCGGCGCCGGCCGCGCCGCCACCCGCTGCGCGCGTCGCGTCTGCTGCTCGGGGGCGGGCTCCGGCGAATCCTGGCCGCCTCGGTCGCGATCCTGGCCCTGGGCACGGTCGCGGTGGCGGCCGCGCGCCACGTCGGGGTGTGGAAGGCGCTGTACCTCGCCGTGCTCACCGCCCTCGGCGGCGCCAATCCCGATGCCGACGCCCCCGCGCCGGCGCAGGCGGTGGACCTCGTGCTGGTCGTCGCCGGCGTCGCGATCATCCCGGCGCTCACCGCGGCCGTCGTCGGCATCGTGGTCAAGGCCCGGCTGGCAATCGCCGCCGGCGGGCCCACCGAGCCGATCTCCGGCCACGTCGTGGTCGCCGGTCTGGGCAACGTCGGCACCCGGGTGCTGCGCGAGCTGCACGACCTCGGCATCGAGGTGGTCGCGGTCGACCGCGACGAGCAGGCCCGCGGCGTGCAGGTGAGCCGAGACCTCGGCCTGCCGGTGATCATCGGGGATGTCACCAACCCGGACACCCTGCGGGCCGCCTCGGTGGCGACCGCGCGCTGCCTGGTCGTGGTCACCACCGCGGATGTGACCAACCTGGAGGCCGGGCTGCTGGGCCGCGACCTGGCCCGCCGCGCCCACCCGGACATCCAGCTGCGGGTCGTGCTGCGGCTGTTCGAGGAGGACTTCGCCCGCCGGATCAAGACGGCGTTCGACATCAACCTGTCCCGCAGCGTGTCGTACCTCGCCGCGCCCGCCTTCGCCGCCTCCATGGTGGGCAACGAGGTCATCGACACGATCCCGGTCGGCCGCCGGGTGCTGCTCGTGGCCGAGGTGCCGGTCGGGGCCGGCTCGCAGCTGGAGGGCAGGTACTTCCGCGAGGTCAGCGAGCCGGGCCTGGTCCGCCTGGTCGCGGTGCAGACCGGGCGCACCGGGCTGGGCGTGGGGGTACAGACGTTCTGGGCACCGGAGCAGAACCGCTGGCGCACCCTGGACCGCACCCACACAATGGTCGTCGTGGCCACCCGGGCCGGCCTGGTGGCGCTGCTGGAGCGGGCCGCGGGCGTGGACGACCCGCCGCCGTTCCATCCGCCGTCGGCGCCGCCGCTGCTGACGCCCAAGCCCCGGGGGTGAGGCGGGCTGCGGTGGACCAGGGCCCTACGCGGGGTCCGGTCCGCCGGTGCGCCCGCCCGTCACCACGACCGGGCAGGGTGCGCGGGCGACCAGGGTGCGCGACGTGCTGCCCAGCAGAAACTCGGCGACCCGGCCGTGGCCGTGGGTGCCGACGACGATGCCCGGGCTGTCCTGCTCGCGGGCCACGCGGATCAGGGTGGCGGCCACCGTCGCCTCCTCGGCCACAGCGAGACCCGACGCCTCGGCGTAGCCCGCCTCACGGGCGATCGCGGCGCCGCGCTGGGCGGTGCGCTGCATGTACTCCTGCTCGCGAGCCTCGGCCTCGAGCGCGCCCCGGACGTCGAGAACCACCGGCGGCGTCCGCAGCGTGTTGACCGGCATCGTGACCGCCTCGAACGACCGGCCCGCTTCCCAGACGGTCACGACGAGGGCGCTGTGCCCGGTCAGCAGCCGGGCCGACGCGCGGATGGCCCGCTCGGCGGCCGGCGAGCCGTCGAAGCCGATGACGACCGGAGCTGTGCTCACGATGGTCAACGTAACCTCACCGGGCGGCCCCGCGGCATGAGTGCGCGGGTGATCCGGCGGCGGCGCATGAAGGACCCGGCCCGGGGTACGCATGACGAATGAACGAGGAGCGGTTCCGCGCCGTGGTGCGGCGCGAGGCGGCGGGCGACCCTGCCACGGTCACGCGCACCGTGCTCGAGACGCTCGCGGAGCGGCTGATGCCGGGGCTCGTCCACGCGCTGCGCGACCGGCTGCCCGCCGGGATCGCCCGCGAGCTGATCACCGGGGTGTCGCACGAGACGTTCGGTGCGGACGAGTTCGTGCGGCGGGTCGCCGTGCGGGCCGGCGTGGACCGGGAGGCCGCCGAGCGGTACGCCCGGGCCGTATTCACGGCGCTCAGCCGCGCGCTGGAGCCCGCGGACCTGGCGGTGGCCCTGGCCGAGCTGCCGCGCGACTACCGGCCGCTGACCGAGGGCGCCACGCGGTCGGCGCGGGAGCTGGGCGAGTTCGTGCGGCGGGTCGCCGACCGCGCCGGCGCCACCCCCGAGCGGGCCCGCAGGGCGAGCGAGGCGGCGATGGAGACGCTCGCCGAGCGCATCAGCGGCGGCGAGGTCGACGACCTGATCAGGGAGCTGCCGCTCGAGCTGCGCCCCGTGCTCGAGCGGGGCAGGGCGCGCTCCGGCGGCCGAGGCCGCCGGATGAACCTGGAGGAGTTCCTGCGCCTCGTCGCCGAGCGCGCGGACGCGGGCCCGGACGAGGCCCGCGACCTGACGCGGGCCGTGCTGGTCACGGTCCACGACGCCGTCACCGACAAGGAGTTCGGCGACCTGCTCGCGCAACTGCCGAGCGAGTACGCCGAGCTGGCGCACGCCTGACCTAACGGCTGTAGAACTCCACGATCAGCTGCTCGTCGCACAGGACCGGGATTTCCCGGCGCAACGGCAGGCGGATCAGGCGCGTCCGCAGGCCGGGCAGGTCCGTGTCCAGGTAGGGCGCGGTGCGCTCGCCCGCGTGAGCGCCCGCGGCGGCGACTACGAACGGCGTCTTCGTGCGGCTGCGCTCGGCGACCTCGATGACGTCGCCCGGGCGCACGCGCGCGGACGGGCGGTCGACGCGCCGGCCGTTCACGTTCACGTGCTGGTGGGTGACGACCTGGCGGGCCTGGTAGATGGTGCGCGCGAAGCCCGCCCGCAGGACCAGGGCGTCCAGGCGGGTCTCGAGGTCGACGATGAGCTCCTCGCCGGTCTTGCCCGGGCGTCGCACGGCGCGGTCGAACGCGGCGCGCAGCTGCTTCTCGCGCAGGTTGTACTGAGCCTTCAGCCGCTGCTTCTCCAGCAGCCGCACCTTGTAGTCGCTCACCTTGGTCCGGCTGCGGCCGTGCTGGCCGGGCGGGAACGGGCGGCGCTCGAAGTACTTGACGTCCTTGGGGGTCAGCGGGATGCCGAGCGCGCGCGAGCGCCGGACCTTGGGGCGAGACTGGTTCACTTTGCTCCCTTCAACTAAGGTAAGGCTAACCTTAGGAGGTCGGATGTCAAAGCTGCCCACCCCGGCCGAGCGGCTGCGCTCACTGCTGGCTGCCGCCGGCTCGCTGACCCTGCACGTGCCCGGCGGCCGGTGCGACCTGATCGGCGCCCATCGCGTCGAGGCCGGTCGCATCCTTCTGGACAAGCCGGATGTCGTACCGCTGGAGCCGGAGGTCGCCGCCGTGCTGGAGCTCACCGACATCGTGCCGACCCCGACCCGCGCCCGGGTGCGCGCGAGGGCGACCTTCGCCGGCTGGCTGGGCGAGTCCGCCGGCGGCGTGATGGTGCTCGATCTGGCGGAGGCGACGCTGCAGGATCCGGCGTACGGCGCCGACAGCGAGATCTCCGTCGACCCCGCCGACTTCGCCGCCGCGGCGCCCGATCCACTGGCCGAGGTCGAGGCCGACCTGCTGTGCCACCTCGACGCGTCGCACCCGGGCGCGATCGACCGGCTGGCGCGCCTGATCCCGCCGCACCACCTGCACGGCGTGCGCCGGATCGTGCCCGTCCGGCTGGACCGCTACGGCGTGGTCCTGCGGCTGGAGTTCGCCGCGCGGGCCCGGGACGTACGGCTTCCGTTTCCGACCCCGCTCGACAAGCCTGAGGAGGCCGGCGAGCGGATGCAGGAGCTCTACGCCCGCGCCCGCTGCTGCCGGGGCGGCCACTGAACCGGCACGCACGGCGAGGGCCGCCGCCCGACTGACCTACGGGCGACGGCCCTCCGTACCGGGTGCGCCTCAGCAGGCGCCGTTGTCGGCCCAGACGCTCGCGATGCCGGGCGTCTCGCCCTGGGTCCACCACTTGGCGGTCCACTTGTGGCCGTTGTACGACACCGTCGCGCCGCCGTTGTAGGCGGTCGACGACGCCCAGGCGGACGGGCAGGCCGGCGGCTGGGTCGTCCCGCCGCCGCAGGTGCCCTGGTCGACCCAGACGCTCGCGGTGCCGGGCGTCTCGCCCTGGGTCCACCACTGGGCCCGCCAGGTGTGGCCGTTGTACGACACGAGGGCGCCGCCGGTGTAGGCGAAGGACGACGACCAGGCCGCGGCGCCGCACGCGCCCGTCGACGGCGACGGCGAGCTCGAGGTCGGCGGGATGCTGGTGGGCGGCGTCGCGCCGGCGAAGCGGGCCGTGTACTTCGTGAACTCCCACGCCGTCTGCGGCACGCTGCTGCAGCTGCCCGACGTGGTGCTCTGGTTCGGGTCGGGGCACTGACGGTCGCGGTTGACCGACCAGTACGTGTAGCGGGCCAGGTGGTGCGAGGTCGCGTAGTCGAGGACGGTCTGGAAGTCGGCCTGGCGGAAGTACTCGCCGACGTCGCTGCGGCCATTCATCATCGACACGCCCTCGTGGGCGTACGCGGTGGCGCTGTCCCAGCCGAACGTGTTCATCAGGATGCCGTGGAACGCCTCCAGCGCGCCGGTCTGCGCCGACGCGCCGTTGAAGCCCCCGTCGAACGGCATGATCGAGTAGTTGTCCGGCGTGAAGCCCAGGCTCTTGGCTTCGTTGAGCATCTGCTGGCCGAACCAGCCGGTGCCGGCGGCGGTGCCCGCCGTGGTCACCGAGATGTACAGACCGGGGTTGTTCCGCTGCAGGATCTGCGCGGCGCCGAGCTCGTTGTGCACGGCCGCGGCGTTCTCGTACTCCGGCTCCTCGAGGTCGAAGTCGATCGCCTTCAGGCCGTACTTCGTGACCACCTGCTGGTATGCGGCGGCGGTCGCGGCCGGCGTGCCGCAGGTCTGGCCGAGCTTGGTGCCGCCGTACCCGCCGATGGAGACGCTCACGTCGCCGCCGTTGGCCCGGATTCGCGCGATGAGGTTGGCCGCGTCGGTGTCGGAGGAGACCGCGCGGGTGCCGTCCCACGTCGGTGTACAGCCGCCGCCGTTGGGCGCCAGGATGAACGCGAGCTGAAACGCCTTCTGCCCGGTCGCGTTCATGACCTCGACGGGGTCGGGCGGGCTGTTGTCGAACGGCATCAGGTAGGGGGCCGAGGCGTACCAGTTGCTGGTGAGCGCGGCGTTGGCGGACTGTGCGCTGATCACGCCGAGGGTCGTCGCGCCCAGGGTGGCGGCGGCGGTCAGCGCGAGGGGGATCAGGTTTTTGCGTTTCATGGACCCCTCCACGAACACGTGTGGACGTGACGCTAACTGTTAATAAAGTTAAGCGTTGGGGCGAACGTACAACCTCATCGATGTCTGCGCAAGCGCCCCCAAGGCGCCGCCCACCTATGAATCGGGATCAATACCGGAAGGTGCTCACCGCGGTGCGCAGCTCGGCCGACATCGTGCTGAGCTCGGCCGCGGCGGCGCGGGCGGTGGCCGCGCCGTCGCGGGTGCCGTCCGCGGCCTGCACGACCTCGCCCATGCCGCCGCCGATGCGCTCGGTGCCGCCGGCCGCGACGTTGAGATCGCCGGCCATGCCGCTGGCGGTGGCGCTCTGCTCCTCGACCGCGGCCGCGATCGTCGTCTGGTACTCGTTGATGCGCCGGATGACCTCGCTGACGCTCGCGATCGACTCCACCGCGCTGCCGGTGTCGGCCTGGATCGCCTGCACCCGCCGGCCGATCTCCTCGGTCGCCTTCGCCGTCTCCTGCGCCAGGTCCTTGACCTCGCCCGCGACGACCGCGAACCCCTTGCCGCTCTCGCCGGCGCGCGCCGCCTCGATCGTCGCGTTGAGCGCCAGCAGGTTGGTCTGCTCCGCGATCGCGGTGATGACCTTGACCACGTTGCCGATCTCGGCCGACGACACGCCGAGGCGCTTCATGATGTCCTCGGTGGCGGCGGCGACCTCGACGCCGTCCCGGGCGACCGTGGCCGCCTCGCTCGCGCTCGCCGAGATCTGCCGGATCGACTGACCCATCTCGTCGGCGCCGCCGGCGACCGACTGCACGCTGCTGGAGACGCTGCCGAGGTCCTGACCGATCGACGCCACCCGTTCGGAGGTGCGCTGCGCGCTGCGCTCCAAGTCCTGGCTGGTCCGCTCGAGCTGGGCGGCACGCCCGGCCAGGCCGGTGCTGCTGCCGGCCAGGGTGCCGACCGCAGCGCGCATCTGGGTCGTCGCGGCGTTGAGCGACGCCGCCATCTCGCCCAGCTCGTTGCGGGCCGCCACGTCGACGGTCTGGGTCAGGTCGCCGCCGGCGACCGCCTGCAGCGTGTGCCGCAGCCGCTGCAGCGGGCGGATGATCGTCCCGGCGACCAGCCTGGCGAGGAGCAGCGCCATCAGCAGGCCGGCGACGAGCACGATGCTCACGGTCAGCCAGGACTGCGAGTACGTGTTCCGGACCGCGGCGAGGCGCGCCTGGCCGATCCGCACGGAGACGGCGGTCAGGTTGTCCAGCACGGCGATCAACCGATCCGCGGCCGGATTGAGCTTCTGCACCCGCAGCCCCTCGAACTCGACCATGCGCCGCTGGTCGCGCAGCTGTTGCGCTTGGTCGCGCAGGGTGAGGAACTCCTGCCAGGCCTGCTTGAACGAGGCATTGCCGTCGCGCTGGCCGGCGGCCAGGTCGAACCTGCCGTACGCCTCGATGCCGGCGTCGATGTCCCTGCGGGTCTGGTCCTGCATCGCGGTGAACGTCTGACGCGCCTGGTCGGTCGTCGCCACGGTCGTGGACAGGGCGCTGAACCGGAACTTCCACACGAGCTCATGGAGCTTGCTCAGCGTTTCGGCGGGCTCCACGGCCTGCCGGTACATCTCGTCGCCCCGCACGGCGACCGAGCGCATCTCCACCAGGCCGAGCCCCCCGATGACCAGGGCGACCAGGCCGGTGAAGGCCACGGTGACCATGATGGCCTTGCGGACACCGAGCGAACCGACCATCCGCTCCACCACGTCGACTCCCAAGCGTTCGGGCACCGCTGCCGCTCTCCCCGCGCAGCCCATCGGCACGGCGCCCACCACATTGAGGAAATACCCGTCGCCGGCCCGCTACCCCCGCCCCCTCGCCAGCGCATCCACCCTCCGCAGCGCGTCGGGCAGCCGATACGGCCCGCTCATCCGGAGCACGTACGTGGCGGCGGTGGCGAGCGGGAGGCCGGCGGCGGTGACGTACAGCGGCTTCGCGGCGCCGCCCCGGCGAACCTCGGCGGCGTGGGACGCCGTGCGGAAGGCCGTCTTCGCCACGCCGATCACCGGCAGGCCCAGCTCCGCGTGGACGTGCGCGCCGAGGCCGGGGCGGCCGGCCGGGTCGAGGTCGACGTACCCGTCGACGACCAGCAGCTCCACGGGCTCCACGCCGGCCAGGACGGCGCGGATCGCGGGCAGCTCGCGCTTGTAGAAGCTGCCCGGCTCGTACGCGGCCACGTCGTCCAGCCAGCACACATGCTCCCGCAGGATCGACGGGAATGTGGGCGCCCCGCCGACGACGAGCGCCGCCCGGGCGCCACCGGTGTCCGGATAGTGCACGTCGACGGCCCCGGTCCGATCCATGACGAGCAAAATAGCGACCCCGAGTTTCCAGAGCCGCATGCGCTACGCCACGCGGCTCGCCACCTGCCCCTTGCCCGCGACTCCGGCCTTGTGCTCGGCAGCGGCCTCGGCCAGCGTGGACAGGTCGAGGCCGAGCACCCGGGCGAGCGCGGCGACCGTGAAGAACGCCGGGGTCACGATCGCCCCGCGCTCGATCTTGCGCAGCGTGTCCAGCGAGATCCCGGCCTCCAGCGCGACCGCCGCCGCGCTGCGCGCCCCGCGCGCCTCCTGCAGCAGCCGGCCCAGCACCAGCCCTCGGTGCCGCTCGTCATCGGTCAGCGGGTTGCGCACCATGCGAACGATGATAATCCTGGTATTAAAATATTCGGTCGGGTAGCCCCGAAGTTCGCGGCGAAGCTCGCAACGATGCGCGAGGCCGGCCCGGCGACCCCAGACGGCCGCCTGAACCCCGGGTGCCGGCGTGGGCGGCGTGCGAAAAGCCAGATGGCATTTCGCTTTATGCATCTTCACAGATACTCGAATTGCCGCGACCGGGTGTCACTGCGATCACTTTCTCCATCCCGGATACGGCCGCCAAGGTGTGCGGTCAAATGTCCGCCGGTCCGGGCGATGCCGGCACCGTCGGTCACGGAGACGCCGGCCGGGCGGACCCGCTGACATGGCAAAAAGCCCTCGGTCCGCGTTCGGGCGGACAGGGCCATCGGTCATTGGTGAACCGAAAAATAGGCGCCTCCGACCGGCACCGACTATCCGCCGTACAGCCGAGTGAAATTCGACCGGCCACGCCAATAAGATCGCCGCGCCCCATTCAGAGCACGGGGTCACCCCCCTTTCCGCAGGAGGCCAGGATTTGAACTCCCGGTTGCCCAGGTACGCCCTATTCGCCGCGACAGCGGCGACGGCCGTCGTGGCGGGCGCAGCACTCGCGCCCGTGGCCGCGATGGCCGACACGACCGGCCCCAACCTCAGCTACGTCGTCAACGCGGTGAGCAAGGAGCGGACCGTGGACGCCGCCGCCGCTGTCACCGCGGCCGGCGGCACAGTGACGGTGTCGTACGCCCAGATCGGCGTGGTCATCGCACGCTCCACGAACCCCTCGTTCGTCCAGGCGGTGAAGGGCGCCGCCCACGGCGACGCCGTCCACTCCGTCGGCGCGACCCGGACCGCGGCCCTGCCCGCCATGGCCGAGGACACCGAGGCCGTCGAGGCCATCGACGCCTACACGCCGGACGCGATGGAGAACGCGACGCGCCAGAGCGACATGATCCTCATCGGTGCGCGCGCGGCGCACGAGGTCAGCCTCGGCAGTCCGACCGTCACGGTCGGTGTTCTCGACGACGGCATCGACGCCAACCACCAGGACCTCGCGCCGGTGGTCGACCAGTCGAAGTCCGTCAGCTGCGTCGGTACCGGCGCTCCCGACACGACGCCCGGCGCGTGGCGACCCACCAGCCTGACCGCCGACTACCACGGGACGCACGTGGCCGGGACCATCGCCTCGGCCAAGAACGGCGTCGGCATCGTCGGCGTCGCGCCCGGCGTGAAGCTGGCCTCCATCAAGGTGGTCAACTCCGACGGCTTCATCTACCCGGAGTACGCGATCTGCGGCTTCGTCTGGGCGGCGGAGCACGGCATCCAGATCACGAACAACAGCTACTACATCGACCCGTGGCTGTACTGGTGCGAGAGCCAGGCCGACCAGGCGCCGGTCGTCGAGGCGGTCCGCCGAGCGGTGGGCTACACCACCGCCAACGGCATCCTCAACATCGCGGCGGCGGGCAACGAGAACCACGACCTCGCCAACAAGACGGTGGACACGACGAGCCCCGACGACACCAAACCGGTGCGCCGCACGCTCGACCCGAGCTGCCTCGACCTGCCGGGCGAGCTGCCCGGCGTGGTGACGGTCTCCTCCACGACCCAGCCGACCGCCCCCGCGGCGGCCGTCGGGCCGTGGGCGCCGGGCCTGACCACGCAGCCGACCCGGTCGTCCTTCTCGAGCTTCGGTCTCGGGGCCGTGGACGTCACGGCACCCGGCTCGAGCATCTACTCCACCTCCCCGTCGACCGGGGTCAGCAGCTACCGCACACTGTCGGGCACCTCGATGGCGTCGCCGCACGTCGCGGGCGTCGCCGCGCTGCTGGCGTCCAAGCACCCGGGTGCGACCCCCGACTACATCGCGGATCTGCTGCGCAAACAGGCGATCCCGCTCGCCTGCCCCACCTCCGGCACCGACTTCACCCAGGGCCGGTGCAAGGTGGATCCCGCCAACCCGTCCGTCAACGGCTTCTTCGGATACGGGATGGTCAACGCCTACAAAGCCGTCACCGAGGCGGAGGACGTGACCCCACCGACCGTGGCGGTCGCCGGCGTCGCCCAGGGCCAGCAGATCACGCTGGGCACATCCGTGGCGCCCTCCTGCACGACGACCGACGGCGACAGCGGCGTGGCGAAGCCCGCGACCCTGTCCGTCACCGGTGGTCCGAAGGTCGGCTACTTCACCGCCACGTGCTCCGGCGGCCGTGACCGCGCCGGCAACACGGCGGCTCCGGTCAGCGTCACCTACCAGGTGGTGTTCGGCTGGCGCGACTTCGGCTCGCCGATCAACGTCGACAAGCTCAACGTCGTGAAGGCCGGCAGCGCGGTCCCGGTGAAGTTCGGCCTCTCCGGCAACCAGGGCCTGGACATCTTCTCCGGCGGTGCCCCGTCGTTGCAGACGGTGGTGTGCGACACGTCCGCACCGCAGGACCTGGTGGAGGCGACGGTCACCGCGGGGTCGAGCTCGCTGACCTACGACGCCGCCTCCGACCAGTACAACTACGTCTGGAAGACGCAGAAGACCCAGGCGAAGACGTGCGGGCGGCTCGTCGTCACGCTGATCGACGGCACCACCCACACCGCGAATTTCATGTTCAACTGACAGCTGGCCAAAAGCGGCGGCCCGGAGGCATTGCCTCCGGGCCGCCGTCGTCGGCCGTGGCGGCAGTCCGCGGGCCGGGCGGCGATCGGAGGGCGCGTACGGTTGCCCGGTGGGCTTTACGGAAGCGAGGATCGTGGCCTCCCTGGAGGTCGTCGCCGGGCTGGGCGAGGCGGCGTGGCGCGCCACCCTGGAAGGCGCACCGGTCGTCACCGCGGAGCGCCTCGCCGACGTGTTCCTCGGGCGGCTCGGCACGTCCGACATCCGCTGGCAGGTCGCGCCCGGGTTCGGGGCCTCGGGCGAGGGGTTGCCGATCGAGGTCGAGGACGAGGTCGACGCGACGCTGCGGCTCGGTGAGTGGCTCGCGCGCGGACGCACCCGGCGGCCGATGGGCGCCATGCCCGCCTGGGACGAGCGGGTGCGGGTCGCGTTGGGGCGGGCCCTCGCGGCGGCCGCCGAGGGAGACATCCGGTACGTCGGGTTCAAGCTGGCGCTGCGCTCGCTCCTCGCCGAGTGCGACTCACCCGGGGAGTGGATGGAGTTCGTCCGGCGCTTCCACCTCCGCCCCGACGAGGAGTTCCTCGCCGACGGCACGCCGGACGCGGCGATCTGCCTCGCGGTGCTCAAGGCCGCCGGGCTGGTTGTCGGGCCCCTGCTCGGGTTCGAGCGTGGCCCGACCGTGAAGGCCGCGGCCTTGGCGGGCCGGCGCCGCGGGAGCGACCCGATGGAGTCGGCGCTGCGCGACGAGGCGGCCCGGCAGGCGGTCCGCGGAGGCTGCGCGCTGGTCGGGCAGGCGCACCTGGTGATGGCGATGTGCGCGCTCGACTTCGCGCTGGAGCGGACCGGCAACCGGTTCGCCGAGGAACAGCCCAACGGCGGGGCGCGGGCCCTGGCGCGGCTGGGGCTCGGGTACACCCAGGTGAAAAACTTCGCCGAGGACCTCGCCACCGAGCCGGCCGAGAACGCGAAGGGCCCGTACGCGGCGGACCTGGTGCGGGTGTTCGACGAGGCCCCGCGACTGGCGGCCGACCTCGGGCAGGGGCGCGCCGGCACCTCGCACCTGCTGTACGTGATCGCGACGGACCACGAGGGCACCGGCGGCCGCATGCTGCGCGCGTTCGGGGTCGACCCCGGCACCCTCGCCCGGTCGCTCGGCGGCGAACTGGCGCTGTAGTCCGGCGGCGGCGGCGCTAGGCGCTAGGACCAACGGCAGGTCGAGGAGGAGCCCAACGGCCCCGGACATCGGTATCCCCACGTGCCAAGGTGAACGGCAAGGGACGTATCTCGCAGACGGCTGCACAGCCAGCGACCGAGGGGGCGACAATGTCGACAACGCGGATAACGCCGACCCGGATGCTCGTCGGATACGACGGTTCCCCTGCCGCCAGCGCTGCGATCGAAGCCGGCGCCCAGTTGTTCCCTCGGGCCCATGCCTGGGTTGCGCACATGTGGACCCCGCCATTCGCCAGCACGAGCCTGCGGGATCGCCTGTGGACCGGCCCCAGCAACATCGACGAGTTCGTCGAGGCCATCGAGCGGGAGGGCAAACGGGAGGCCGACCGGATGGCGGCCATCGGGGTCACCCTCGCCGGAGTCGCCGGCTGGGACGCCGAACCACTCGTGGTCCGCAGCTACGGCGGGGAGGGGCTGCGCTTCGCCGAGCTCTCCGAGAAGGTCGACGCCGATGTGGTACTGATCGGATCACGCGGACTCGGCGGAGCCCAAGCGCTCCTGGGCAGCGTATCCGACATGGTCGTCCACTACACCGACCGGCCAGTCCTCGTGGTCCCTCACCCGCTCCTGATCGCCGAGTTCGCGGCCCTTGCGAACGGCCCGGTGCTGGTTGGTTACGACGGCTCGCCGGGAGCGCAGACGGCGCTGGCCACCGCAACCCGGCTGTTTCCGACACGGCCCCTGCTGCTGGCGACCGTGGATGACGGCCAGGCCACCGGCGACACGACCGGTCCACCGCAGGAGGGCGACGACACCGCGGTGACGCGGCTGCAACTGCGCGGCGGACGGGGGATGCACGGCCGCTCCGTTGCCGCGGCCCTTGTCGGATGTGCCCGGAGCCGGGCGGCAGGGGTGCTGGTGGTCGGCACGCGTGGGCGCTCGGCGGTTCGGGAGATCCTGCTCGGCAGCGTTGCCATGGCCACCCTGCACCACGCCTACCTGCCGGTCTTGGTCGTACCGTCGGGCTCCCCCGCAGCCGGCGACTCGCGCGCCACGACCACGTCGTCACCAGCATCCGCAGCGACCTGATCAGCGCACGCCGCCGTCGGCTCCGTGGCCGGCGACAGCTTCAGGCGCGTCATCGGTGCCGTTGACATTCTGCTACGTTCGCGACGTGCCGGTGCTCCGTCAGCGATCGCTCGTGGACGCGGCGGCCATCGTCGTGATCGTCGCGTTCTGGCTGGTCCCGTCGCTCAACGCGCCGGACTGGCCGAGGCGCGTGATCGGGTTGGCGGCCGCGGTGGTCGTGGCCGGTGCGATGTTGCTGCGGCGGCGCTTCCCGATCGCCTCGACAATCGTGGTCGGCGTCATGACGCTCGCGGGAGCCTTTCTCGGCGTGTGCCAGGACCCGATGCTCGGCGCGGCCTGGTGCCTCTACACGGTGGCCGTCGGCCGCGGCGCCGGGGGCAGCATCGTCACGGCGGTGTTCGCCGGAGTCCTCGCCGGCCTGGCCCTGGTCTCCGCGACGCCGCAGGACGACGGGCGCGGTGCCGGCCTGCGCCTGGCGATCGGCGCCGCCGCGCTGAGCGTCGCCTGGGTGCTGGGGCGCTCCGTCGCGCATCAGATCGCTGCCGCCAATGCCGCCGAGCGCGCCCGGGTGCAGTCCGAGACCGCCCGGGAAGTGCACGACGTGGTGGGGCACGCCCTCGGCGTGATCAGCGCCCAGGCCGGGGTGACCCTGAGCCTTCCCGACGCCACCGAGCAGGAGCTGCGCGAGACGCTGGCCGACGTTGAGGCTCACGCCCGGCGGTCGCTGGAGGAGGTGCAGGCGCTTGTGCGGACGCTGCGCTCGGACGAGCAGCCGGCCGGCCGCCCTGCCGAGACGCGGCTGCGCTCGGTCATCGCCACGACCCGCGCCGCCGGGGTTGCCGTGGACGCCCGGCTCGACGGGTGCGATCGGCTCGACGACGCCGCCGGCGCCGCCGTGGTGCGCATCGTCCAGGAGGCGCTGAGCAACGTGGTCCGGCACGCGCCCGGCGCGGCGTGCTCGGTCGCCGTCCGGTACGCCGACGGGGAGGTGGCCGTGCGGGTCAGGGACCGCGGCCCAGGGACCGGCGGGCGGCCCGGACGAGGGTTCGGCCTGCAGGGCATGCGAGAGCGCGCCCGGTCGGCCGGCTGCGACGCGACCTGGGGCGACCATCCCGAGGGCGGCTTCGAGGTCGAGGCGCGGCTGCCCGCGTGGAGCGTCGGGTGAACCCGGAGGAGCCGCGCGTCGTGAGCGTGTTCCTGGCCGACGACGACCCGGGCTTTCGCGCCGCGTACCGCAAGCTGTTCGACCGCACACCCGGCTTCCGGGTGGCCGGGGAGGCCGCCGACGGCGAGACGGCGGCCCGGCTGATCGCGGCACTGCGGCCGGCGGTGGCGCTGCTGGATGTACAGATGCCCGGGATCAGCGGGGTGGAGGTCGCACGCCGGGTGCTCGCCGGCGACAGCGGCACGCGGGTCGTCATGCTGACCACGTTCGACCTCGACGAATACGTCGCCGAGGCGTTGCGCCTCGGCGCGTCGGGCTTCCTGCTGAAGAACGCGGCCCCGCAGGAGGTGCTCCAGGCCGTCCGCGCCGTCGACGCCGGCCATGCGGTCCTCGCGCCCGAGGTGACCGCGCGGCTGATCCACCACTTCGCGCCCGCCCGCCCCGGCCGCCGCCACGCGTTCGCGGGCCGGGTCCTGTCCGCGCGGGAGATCCAGGTCGCCCGGCTGGTCGCGCGCGGGCACTCGAATCAGGAGATCGCCGACGAGCTGTTCCTGAGCCTGGAGACCGTGCGCACCTACCTGCGGCGCATGTTCGCCAAGCTCGACGTCAAGGACCGTACCCAACTCGCGGTACTGGCGTATGAGGCCGGGCTGCTGCACGACGAACGGTAGCTGTCTACTTCCGGGTGACGCGCGCCCACGCCCGCCGCCGACAGGCTGAATCGGCCGCACAGGTTCGATGCAGGAGGTGGGCATGATCGAGATAACCGGGCTCGGCAAACGGTACGGCGGGACGACCGTGCTGCGGGACGTCACGTTCACGGCGCGACCGGGTCGCGTCACCGCGTTCCTGGGCCCCAACGGCGCCGGGAAGTCCAGCACGCTGCGCATCCTTCTCGGGCTGGACGCCGCGACCAGCGGCACGGCGCTGATCAACGGCCGCCCGTACCGCGACCTGAAGCACCCGCTGCGCACCGTCGGCGCGATGCTCGACGGCGCCGGACCAGTGCCCGAGCGGCGGGCCGTGGACCACCTGCGGTGGATCGCGCAGTCCAACCGGATCCCCCGCGCCCGGCTCCGCGAGGTGCTCGACCTCGTCGGGCTCGGCGGCGCGGCGCGCCAGCGGGTCAAGAAGTACTCGCTCGGCATGGGACAGCGGCTCGGTGTCGCCGCGGCGCTGCTCGGCGAGCCGGAGATCCTCGTCCTCGACGAGCCGGTCAACGGCCTCGACCCCGACGGCATCCGCTGGGTCCGGCGGTTCCTGCGCGAATACGCCGCGGCCGGCCGCACCGTGCTGCTGTCCAGTCACCTCATGACCGAGACCTCGGACACGGCCGACGACGTCGTCATCATCAGCCGCGGACAGATCGTCACCCGGGGCTCGCTCGCCGAGGTCACGAGCGGGTACCCCTCGCTGGAGGACGCGTTCTTCGCCCTCACCTCCGACCGCGCCGGGACGAGGTGAAGCGATGTTCTCCGCGACCAGGGCAGAGCTGACCAAGATCGTCACGCTGCCACGCGTCTGGATCGTCACCGGCGTCAGCCTCGCGCTGCACGTGCTGATCCTGTCCCAGTCCGTGCACCTCAACGCCAGCGCGGTGGCCGACATCGCCCCGGACGGCACGATCGAGATCTTCATCGGCGAACGACAGCCCGCCGACCAGGCCATCCTTGGGCTGCTGGTCGCGTCTTCGCTGCAGATCAGCCTGCTCCTGCCGATCCTGGGCGCGATGATCGCCGGGCAGGAGTTCCGCTCCCGGCAGCTCGGCATGAGCGTGCTCGCGGTGCCACGGCGTGGCCGGCTGCTCGCCGCGAAGACGCTCGCCGCCGGCCTCTACCTGCTGGCTCTCGCCGTCCTGATCGCCGCGCTCAGCGTGGCCTTCATGTATGCGGGCATCAAGGACTGGAACCCTGACCTGCTGGTGAGCCGTGCCGCGCTGCTGGGCCAGGCCAGGTTCGTCGCGTTCGCGGTGTTGTTCGCACTGACCGGATTCGCCATCGCCGTCATCGCCCGCAGCACGCTCATCGCCATCATCGTCACGGTGGCGCTGATCGCGATCACCATGACACAGGCGGCGACCGCGGTCGCTCCGTCTTTGGACGCCCTGCTACCGCTCAGCGCAGGCCGCAACCTCCTGCTCGATGCGGCGACGAACAAGCTCACCGCCGGCCCGGCCCACGGCCTGACAGTCCTCGCCGGATGGGCCACGGCCACCATCGCCGCGGCCGCGGTGATGCTGCGGCGACGGGACGCACGATGAGCGCCGCCAGGGCGGATCGCGCCGACCTGGCGCCGATCCGCCTCGGCGACGTCATGGCGGCAGAGGTCACGAAGCTGCGCACGCTGCCGGCCGCCTGGATCGCCCTGGGCAGCGCCACCGTCGCGAACACGGCGCTCGGCATCCTCGCCCGTTCCGACGCCGTGCGGGTGGCCGCTCACGGCGACGCGGTCCCCATCGGGCGGCTGGGCACGCTCATGCTGGCGCCGGTCTACGTGTTCATCGCCATCACCGTGTTCGCGACAGGCAGCGAGTACCGCGGCGGCCAGCTGCGGGTCAGCCTGTCCGCCGTACCGCGGCGGCATCGGCTCTTCCTCGGCAAGCTGGCGGTCGGCACCGCCGCAGCCGTGCTGGCCGCGATACCGGCCGTGCTGCCCGGCTACCTCGCCCAGCACGCGAGCGCGACCGCCGCCTCCGGCCGCGCCGGGGAACTGGCGGCGTTGCTGGTGATCTATCCGCTGCTCGGCCTGGTCGGGTTCGGGTTCGCGATACTCGCTCGCACCGTCGTCGCCCCGCTCGCGGTGCTGTTCATCGTGCCGGTGGTCCTCTCACCGCCGCTGCGGGGAGCGGTTCCCAGCGTCGTGCGCTTCCTGCCGCACGAGGCGGCACTGAGCCTGCTCGGCATGCCGGCGAGCCCGGACACCACCCTCGACCGCCCGGTGGGCCTGCTGGTACTGGCGGCCTGGGCGACCCTGTCCGTGCTGACCGCCTGGGCCGTCTTCACCCGGCGGGACAACTGAACCGCATCGTCGCCGGCCGCAGACCCGCCGTGTCAGGGGGTGGTGTTGGCCTGCTTTCGGTTGATGCCGTTGGCGTAGAAGCCGTTCACCGCGTTCTGAACGTCGGTCAGCGACATCGCCTGATCGGCCTTGAAGACCCAGTTGACCCGCATGCTCCACGTGCGTTTTTCGGTCATGGGAAGATCGATGAACCACGTGCTGAAATGGATCCCCATCCGTTCGCGTGGATACGCCGCGCCGTCACTGCTGAAGACCTTGTTGCCGTCGATGGAGTAGGTGACCACTCCGTTGGCGGCGGTGAGCATCAGGACGTGCCAGCCGGCGAGGCGCTTGTTGTGGGCCTGCGTGACCCGGTCACCGTCCTTGGAGCTCCGCCAGCTTGTCGTGTCGAGCTTGGGTCCTGCGGCACCCCAACCGCCGTTGGGCTGGTACTCGTAGTCGAGTTCGCTGTAGTTCGGCGATGACGGCGATGAGGAAATCGCGCTGAAGGCCTCGACGATGTGGTCGCCATTGCGGCCGGCAACCGGTCGATCGGCGAAGAAGACCCGAGCGGCGAGCGTCCCGGTGAAGAAGACGTTGCTGGCCGTCAATACCTCAGCCTGTTTGGTGCCCTGTTTGGTGCCGTCGGTGCTGGCCGCAAGCTGCAATGCCTGTCCGCCCTGAGCCGTCGGATCGGCGGGAAAGCTGACCATGTCGGCCGACCAGGTGTCAGGAATCCCCGGCCTGCCCCGCTCCGTGCGCACGTGCCAACCACCGGCTTCCAACGCCGGGTCGTCCGGACCGGTGTAGTGGAAATTGTCGAACAGGACTCCGGGCACTGGCTTGTCTGCAGTGGGAACGGGCGCGACGGAGGCCGTGGCGGCCAGAGCCTGGGAGGTCGGCTCCTCACCCCAGCTGAGCTCACCTCCGACATATGCGGTCACCAGTCTTGACGGCATGTACTGCGCGGCCTTCGGGTCGAACGAGTGATCGTTCGTCTGGTGCAGTTCCTTGTGATCGAGCCGGTAGAGCTGGAGCCCGATACCTCCGCTGGTCTGTTGCGAGGCCAGGATGCCGGCGTCTGACGTGAAGCCGATCTGGAGATAGTGGTTGGCTTTGGGGATCGGGCTGGCCAGCGCCTCGATGGTCTCTGTGACATTCGAACACCGGAGGGCGGTCTCGAAGCAGTTCGCGCCGTATGCCGAGGCTTGATCCGCGGCGAAGTAGTATCGCAGCTTCACATCCCGCAGTTGGACGGTCTTGGTGGAGTTGTTGATGATCTCAAACCACGGCCTGCCCACCGGGGCGGTGGACGGCGTGTCCGTGCGGTACCGGATGGTGAGGGGGACGGACGGCGTCCCAGTGGAGGCACCAGAACCCAAAGGGGCGATACGCCATACGGCGTAGGCCGCGCCGGGGACGGCGACGGCCACCAGGACCAACGGTATGAGCAGGGTCCGGCCGCGTCGATGAGAGGTCGGTCGTAGCAGACGCGCCGGAATGATCTGGGTCATGTCGAAGCCACCGGCAATTCGGTGGTCCTTACGGTACCGCTTTCTGGAAGCAGCAAAGGTGAATACCGACGCAGCGATGAGACCGACCGTGACCGTGAATACGATCAGTTGGACCCTGCCCGCCAGACTCACCGCGAGGGCGATTCCGGCGAGCAGCACGAACACGCCCAGGCCCTTGAGGGAGTTCATTGCGTTCCCGATTCACTTCCACGACGAAACGCGTGTGAAGTAGGATTTGAAAATCGAGGACACAATCCAGTAGGTACGCACCACGGTGTATACCAACTGAGGGATGAGCAGCGCCTCTACGAGCATTGCTTTCCAGCCGAGATTGCGCACGCGTACTGCGGGGTAGATGATCCAGAAGGCGAGCAAGAGCCAGAAGACGGATTGTCCGGGGAAGCCGTACATGGCCAACGCGGCGAATTGCGTCGTTCCCCAACCCAGAACGTATGCGGCGCCGAACAGCCCGAGAATCATTGTGGCGATGGAATGCCAGGTGAACTTGGTCCAACCTCGCCGACGCAGGGCGTCCACGGTGCCGCGCACCCAGCGCTCGCGCTGTTGGAGCAGCTCTCGAAGCGTTGGCATGAGATCGGTGTAGGCGATGCAGAGCTGGTTGGCGGTGACCTTCCACCCGCATTCCTTGAGCGTCAGCGTGGTCTCATAGTCTTCGACCAGGTTACGGTGGTCCTCCCAGAAGACCTTCCCCCGCAAGTCGATCAGGCTCTGCAGAGCCTTGCCCCGGTAGAAGGACCCGGCTCCCGCCATTGTGTGGACGTCGCTGCGGTAGCGCATGTTGGCGGCACGTCCGTACTCGATGATCTGCATCCCGAGAAGGAAGCGCTGCCACGGACTGCGCCACAGGCCCGTACGGCCGTAGCAGGCCGCACTGACGCCACCAATACCCGGATCGGATTCCACCACGTTTGTGGCTCGTTCGATAAATTTCGGGTGCAGCTCGGTGTCGGCATCCATGGTGAGCAAGTAATTGACCGTGTTGTCCAGGCGGCCGCCCACCTGCAACCGCAACCAGTTGATGCCGTAGTTGAGGGCGCCGGCCTTCTTGTGCGGATTTTCCCGCAAGGCAAGAACGACCGTTCTCGGCGTATGCCACAGTGCCGCGAACCTGGCCGCAAAGGCCTCGGTCTTGTCGGTCGAATTGTTCACCACGACGATGATGAGGTCCGGGCGTACGCTCTGTTTGGCCAGCGAATTCAGGGAAGTAAGGATCCCGACTTCCTCATTGCGCGCTGGAACCACGACGACGGTGCCGTAAACGGCCGGGCGCTGTCCGTAAGCGGTGGTTTGACCTCTCCCGCGCCGGTCGTTCGGCGTGTACAGCGCCGCTCTCCTTGGGCCGTACACGGTCGTGCCCATCGACCTCTCCCCCCATAGGACCGCGCGACGTCGACTACCGCCGAGTCTGCAGCGACGAACACTAGCGGATGTAAAGGGACGCGCAAAGCGCCGCCCGCGTATCCGCCTGCGACGGCTTCGCCTCTACGGAACAGGCAAATCGGGATACGACTGACATTCGACAGCGGCAGAATGTGGCCAAGAACACAATGACTCTCCGGCGGGTCTGACGTCCACTGGCCACTCGGAGGAGCGAAGTGGGTTAATAGCTACCTTTATCACCAAATGCGACTTCGAGGCCTATCGCCAAGATGACTCGACAGTCTCCCTATCGGCCAATCGTTTCCGACCACGCAGGATATTCAACTCGAAATCGGTTTGAGTGCGGCTTCAGTAACGGACAGCAATTCCCCCGGTCTGAGTCACACGGATGGTGAGGTCGAGGTAGCGGATCGTACTTCCTGGGAGGAGAAGATCCTCGACCCGCACTCCCGCTACCTCTCGGCGGACCTGCTCGTGTCCGGCCTTACCGACCACGGCCTCCGGCCTGTCACCCCGATGCGGCCGATGCCTCACCCCGGGCCCGCACGGGCGGGGGCTTCGACCGCACACATTTCCATGCCTACTGGCCGCTCGTACGGCGGCCAGTTCCCCACCGCAGTCTGCCGGGCCTGCCCGGTTCGGGCCGCGTGCACCGCCGCATCCCGCCATGGCCGGCAGTCGACCCTGCGACTCCGGACGCGCCAACAGGCCCGCAACGCGCCCAAACCACCCCGGGCCGACAGCGTGACCACGCCCTCCGCGCCGGCGTCGAGTCCACCATCGCCCCGGCGACCGCGATCGGCGCCCGCCGGGCCAGCTACCGCGGCCTGGGCAGGACCCGCCTGGAACACACCAGCATGGACACCCGGCCCTGCAACCTCATCCGCCTGGACGCCTGATGCAACGGCCAACCCCTCGCCCCGCCGAACCAGCCACCTCCCCCACCTGGACCTCGCATTGGCGGCTTGAGCGGAATTCGCCGGCGGAGTCGCGATTGGACACAAAGGCGCTTGTTCATTTATCGAATCGGTCGGCGCAGCCATACCAGGCGGGGAGCGCGTACCATGTGGAGCCATCTGATCGTCCAGTGGAGGAAACCTTTATCGATTTGCCCAAGCACTCAAGGCGGCCTCACTTCGCGTGCCGATAGCCTCTACTTTCAGTAGCCGCAATGCACTCCGACCAAGGTCGATAGCCAACAAAGGGCGATATGTCACATTCGCGCTGATCCACGGCACCCTGAGTGGTCGATACGCCCGAAGCATTTGACAAAGGTGGCACCTTGCGAAAACTACTCACGATCACATCAGCCGCACTCGTAGGGATGGGGGCTCTGCTCTCTTACGCGCCAAGCGGGTGGGCAGCCACCAACCTCGTCGCCAACCCGTCGGTCGAAACCGCAGCCAGTGCGACCTTGCCGGTGGCTTGGCAAACGGGGGGATGGGGGACGAACACGACCACCTTCGGCTACCTCAACACCGGCCATAGCGGCACGCGCAGCGTTAAGGTCCAGACCACGAGCTACACCGACGGTGACGCCAAGTGGTACTTCACCCCCGTGGCGGTCACGCCAAACGCTACCTATACCTTCAGCGACTATTACCAGGCCACGGTCAGCACCAGGCTCGTCGCACAGTTCACGACTACCGGCGGCGGCCTCAGCTACATCGAGCTGAACCCTGTGCCGGCCACGACCGGCACCGCCTGGGGTCAGACCACGCAAGCCATCACCGCGCCGGCGAATGCCCAGAGTGTGACCGTCTTCCACATGCTCGACAAGGTCGGCTCGCTGACCATCGACGATGTCAGCCTGACGGCCGGCACCACACCGCCCCCACCGGCCGAGCTCATTGCCAACCCATCTGTAGAGGTAGCGTCCGCCACCAACCCCAGCCAGCCCGATGGCTGGACCAGTGGCGTCTGGGGCAGCAATACCGCTGCGTTCAGCTATCTCACGACCGGTCATAGTGGGTCCCGGAGCGTGAAGGTTACGCTCAGCAACTACACCGACGGTGACGCCAAGTGGTACTTCACCCCCGTGGCGGTCACGCCAGGCGGCCGCTATGCCTTCAGTGACTGGTACCAGTCCGACGTGCAGACCGAGCTCATAGCTCAATTCACCAGATCAGACGGCAGTGTGTACTACCAATCGCTGACCGCCGTGGCGGCCAGCAGTACCTGGAAACAGATAACTTGTGCAGTGTCGATCCCGGCCGATGTCGACAAGGTCAGCGTCTTCCATGTCCTTGCCGCCAACGGTTCGCTGACGCTCGACGACGCCAGCCTGACCGTTGCCGGTGGCGGGCCGGCCCCGAGCAACCCCATTCCAAACCCCTCAGTCGAAACGGCTGATGGCAGTAGCCCGGCGGCCTGGAGCACCGGCAGATGGGGAAACAACACCGCTAGCTTCGACTACGTCAACGAAGGCCACACGGGCAGCCGCAGCGTCAAGGTGACCGTCAGTAACTACACGGACGGCGATGCCAAATGGATACACCAGGCACAACCGCTCCAACCCAACAAGCAGTACCGGTTCAGCGTGTGGTACAAGACGAACACGCAACCGCACGTTGTCGCCCAGTTCAATCGCAGCAACGGCACGGCGGCGTACTCGGGCCTGCCCCTGCCCCTACCGGCCGCGAACGCCGCGACGACCTGGCAGCAATACAGTGACACCTTCACCGTGCCGAGCGACGCCGGCTCCGTCTCGGTCTTCGTCTTCCTGAACAGCAACGGTTGGTTGCAGACCGACGACTACAGCCTCGAGCCGTATACGCCCACAGGCTTCAACCGGCCACTCGTCTCGATAACATTCGACGACGGCTACACAGACAATCTCACCTCGGCCTTGCCGCTACTCCAGGCCCGGAACTTCAAGAGCACCCAGTGCTTCATCACCCAGTCCATCGAGGGCGTGCCGGGAGGTCCCGAGAATGTTCTGGCCTTCGCCAACGCCGGGCACGAGATCTGCTCACATACCGTCACACATCCATTCCTCGCGCAGCTTCCCGGCGCCCAGCTCGACCATGAGTTGACCCATTCGCAGCAATACCTTCAGCAACTCTCCGGTCAAGCCGTGCGAAACATAGCGTCGCCCTACGGCGATTACAACGCGACCGTGCTCAACGAAGTGAAGAAGTATTACGGATCGCACCGTTCGGTGGATGTTGGCTACAACAGCAAGGACAACTTCGATATCTATCGCATCCGGGTGCAGAACGTTGGCCTCACCACCACCTTGGCCGAGGTTCAGAGCTGGCTCGACCAGGCCAAAGCCAGCAACACCTGGCTCGTGCTCGTCTACCACCGGATCGTGCCGGGTGGCCAAACCGCCGACGGCGAGCACGACGCCTACCAAGCCGACTTCGAGCAGCAGCTCAACGCCATCCGGGACAGCGGCCTCACGATCAAGACCTACAACGCCGCGCTCGACGAGCTAACGGCGCAACTGTAGAGAAACTGCCCTTCTGGCTGGGAGAACCCCAGGCGTTGAAGCCGAGATGATCCCCAAGGCCCCGGCAAGGCCGAGACTCGCAACTTGCCGGGGCCTTTGCCTGTCGCCCGACGTCAACGCTGCACCCGGACGGCGACCCCGAGGCGTACACCCGCCGGGTCATGGCACGAGCAGCCTGGCGGGCCGACCGCCGCTTCTGGCAACGCGAGATCCCCGCCGCGGTCCCGCCCGAGCCGCCGCCGTACAACCCGTACGACGGCCTGGACACCGCCCACCTCGTCCTCACCGCGCTGCGCCGCCTGCCGGCGCAGCAACGCATCGTGCTGCTGTTGCGGTACTGGGGCGGGCTGTCCGAACGGGAGATCGCCGAGCAACTCGGTTGCTCGGCCGGCACGGTCAAGAGCCGGGCCAGCAGGGCGATCGCCGCCCTCGCCGCCGATGACGGACCGCTCGCCCGGGCCCTCGCCGCCACTGGCCCCGATCAACCGGTCCACGATGCAGCGAACGCTCCGGCCGGGTGACGTACGGCCCAGACCGCAGAAGCTCGCCGTCGCTCCGCAAGGGTGGTGGCGGGCGTCTGCGAGCTTGTGGGCGGTACCTGCGCCGATCGCTCCAGACTGCGGCCGCGAAAGTGCCGACCCGACGGCCTCGTCGCCGACTCAGTCTTCTCCGAGCGCGGAACGCGCCACTGTGACGGACGAACCGCGGATGGCCCGCCCTACAGGCCGCACTCGAACTCACCGATCCCGGGATTCGCGTCGGCGAGACGGCTCAGCGCACTCGCTGTGTTGCGAAGATCGGCGGTGTCGAGATAGTCGGCGAAGAAGGTGGAAACGACCGCGTCGATGATCGGCCGCGCATCACTGAGCATCTTTTGTCCGGCAGGGGTGAGTTCTGCCCATGTCGCCCGCCGGTCCTCGGCGCTCGTCGCCCGCTGCACGAGCCCGTCCTTCTCCAGCTTCGTGACCAGTCGTGTCGTGCCACTGCGGGAGATCATCAACGCGTCGGCCAGCGGCGCCATCCGCAGGCGCCCCCCGGATTGATCCAGGGCGGCGAGCACCTCCCGTTCGAAGTACGTCAGCCCGAGGCTGGTGCGCAGTTGGTTGTTGATGTGCGCGAACAGCAGCGAGTCCGCTCGGTATAGCGCACGCCACGCCGCGAGCTGGTCTCTCGTCGCCTTGCCTTGCTTGCCGGTCACGTCCCCAGTGTACATGTGAATAGTTGACATGTGAATCCTCTTGCTCCTACCCTTGAGACGCGAATCGTTCACATGAGAACTATGGAGTTGGGAATGGAAAGCGCGCAGTTCTGCACGGTGCTCGAACACCGTGTCGACGGGACGGGCACGCAGCGGTCCTTGGTCGATGCGCTCGCGGGTGTCCATGAGCGCTGGCTCGCCCACCGTGCCGGTTACGTGTCAGGGGAGTTCTTCGCGAGCCTCGACGGTCGCCAGATGCTCAGTGTCGTGCGGTGGGAGTCCGAAGCGGATTTCGCCGCGTTCGAGGCATCGAGCGACCACCCGGCGGTGATGGCTGACATCCAGCAGGAGCTCGAACGGCTGCCCGGTCTGACGGACACGCGGGTCAGCCGCTTTCGCGTTCTGCGCCGGGTCGAGGCGGCAGCCCCGTGACCGGTGAGACGACCGTGGAGGTCCACGCCGACGTGCTCTGCCCGTGGTGTTACATCGGCCACCGACGTTTGCGGGCGGCGGTGTCGAACGAAGTCGAGGATGCCCGTCCGGCGATCAGATGGCGCGCGTACGAGCTCGCCCCACAGCTTGGGCGCATACCTGGTGAGACCGCAGCGGAGCAGATGTCTGCGGGATCGTGGTGGGGAGCCACCGCCACGGCGCGCATCGCCCGGATACGCGAACTCGGTGCCGCCGAGGGCCTGGAGCTCAATCTGCACCGCGCCCGCCCTGTCAGCTCATTCGATGCCCATCGACTGGTGAAACTCGCCGCCTTCTCAGGCCGCGCTGACGAGGTGATGGAAGCCCTGTTCCACGGGTATCACTCCGAGGGCCTGAACATCGCCGACCATGCCGACCTGGAGCGGATCGGCGTGCGGGCGGGGCTGAGCTCCGATGACATCCGCTCGATGCTCGCCGGCGACACCTTGACGGCCGAGGTGAGCAGTGACGAGCGCCTCGGCCAACGCCGTGGCGTCACCTCGGTTCCGTCCCTGGTAGTGGGAAACCGTCCACCGGTCAGCGGCGTGCTCTCGGTCGAGGACCTGCGTCGGCTCATGGGATCAGGGCCGGCCCGCGAATGAAGGACCGTCGTGACGACCGAACTGGACGGCACACAGTGATACTCGCTGGCGTTCGCCGGGACGGTCCGCGGCGGCCCCGACGATCCTCGTCTTCATCGCCGGAAGAGTGGTGCAGGGCTTCGGTGCCGGCATCGTCACCGTGCGCGGGTTTTACAGCTCATCACCGCAGGCCGGTGAGAGCATGGCCACCTCAGCATTCCTCGCGGCCACCGGACTGATGCTCACCACACTCTCCACCAGATACCCAAGGGCCGACTCCTACAGGAGGAATCGGCCCTTACCCACTGCTGCGTGGTGGTCCAGAGGTATCGCCGGGCGAAACAACTGACGATCGTCGTCGGCGACCCGCTGCCGCCGCCCTCGCCCGGGCCACCCGCTCGATCGACTGCCCGATGACAAAGCTATCGACCATCGGACGCCACCGGTACGAGTGGCCCCTCGGCTCACTGCCGTCGGTTGCGGCCCGCGGTCAGGAGCCCATGCGGTAGTACGTCATCACGCCCTTGCGGTGGCTTCCGCGGGCGACGTTGTCCTTCCCACCGTTTCCGTCGATCGTATGGATCGTGGTACCGCTGACCTTTACCACGATTTCGATGTGCTGACCGCTGCTCGCGACCGCGACGTCACCCGGCTTGGGCGTGCTCACCTTGGTGAGCGCAGCCACCCAGCCCTGCACCGCGAACGACTTCGGCGTATTGGGCACGCCCGCTTTCGTCCACACCCAGCGCGTAAAAGCGGCGCACCACTGGCCGTTCGTGTCGTCGTCGCAGTTCAGCCCTGAGCCGAAGTCGCGGAAGTACTTCTGGCAGTTGTTCGCTGCCCGCTTGGTCGTGCCGCGCTCGCGCACGCCGACCTGACTCTCTGCGATGCAGCCGACCTTTTCGCGCCGGTCCAGCGACTTGTCGCTCTGGCAGGCTTTCGCCTTGGTGTCGGGGTCGGACGCGGCCGCGTTGGCCGCCACCGCACCACCGGTCAGCAGGGCCGCGATGGCCGCGAACGCCACCAGGAGCGGCACGACCTTCTTCTTCCAGACGCCGTTCATAAAATTCCTCCACATTGGCTGACTCCGAATCATGCGGCGGCCCCGGGAATTCGCCGCATCGACAGCTCACGTGTTCGACCGACCAATGCCAATGAATGAGCGCCGTCCGAGGCTGTTCCGAACATCGCCCGCCTGCCAGCGACCCCCGTCCTGCTCCGTACGTCGCGGAACGGGACAGTACGGAACGCAATTGACGATGACGAACGCCGTACCGATCAATCCCGTACTCATCAACTCTTCCAAATCAGTTCGGCGCCATGAATACATTGCCCTGCCGCCTGGCGAAAAATTCACTCTCGGAACTCAAGGGGCAATCCGTGAAACGTAACTGGGCAATTCTGTCCATGGCACTCGGCGTTGTCATCGCCGCGATCGTGGGTATTGTCGGGGTCGGCCAAGCCGCAACGTCGACGCCAAAGCGCAGCGACAGCAGCAGCGAGCCGGTCTATTTCATCCACGGCTGGGAACCCCTCACCAGAGCCGACTGCAACGATTACTGGGGCGCCGCGATGAAGGAGATGCGGACGTGGGGGTGGACCGGTCCGCAGCACACCGTCGGCTTCTATGCCAATGACACCAACTGCGGGGTGACCATCAACCGAGGAGACCAGAGCACGCACATCAAGGATCTCGGCCGGAAGCTGGCCAACGAGATCTACAGCCGCTATTCAAAGAAAGGCAAGTCGGTCGATGTACTCGCCCATTCAATGGGCGGCCTGGTGATCCGGGCCGCGCTCGCCGGCACGGCGGCGAAGGAACAGGGCTTCCCGCCCTACTTGTACGTCGAGGACGTTGTGACGCTCTCCACGCCGCATCGGGGCTCAGCCGGATTCACCCGACTCTGCCGCAGCGTCCAATGCAACGAGATGTCGGGCGACTCCCCCTTCCTGCGCTCGTTGCAGGCCAACCCACAGTCGAAGCAGGGCACCGACTGGACCATGATCGGCTCCGACGACGACCAGGTCGTCTCCGCCGACTCGGCGACCAACATCTCCGGCGGTCACCGCGTGATCTACCGTGACGGATCTAACGTCAATCACGGCAACATCACCGATACCGTACGCGGCACGTATAAGCAGAAGTACTGGAACGCCGGCGACAAGCAATGGCACGAGGTGAGCAAGGGCGCCGCACCCATCAAGGCGGCCAGCAACGCTCTCTTCTCCTGGAGCAAGTGGTAGGCGGTAGCGATCCTTGCGGCCCCGTGGCAACACGGGGCCGCTTGATTCAGGCTCGCTACGCCCGGAAGATGCGCGGGCGTCTCCTAGAGGGCCTGACGGGGCTATGGGAGGCGGCGCTGGATGGTTCCCCGGTGGCCGCGCTTGACCGTCTCCCCAGAGATTCTCCCGCGAAGCGGCCCCGAGATACACGAGGGCCGACTCCCACAAAAGGAATCGGCCCTGACCTACTGCTGCGTGGTGGAGTTGAGGGGACTCGAACCCCTGACCCCCTCGATGCGAACGAGGTGCGCTACCAGACTGCGCCACAACCCCAGCCGGTCTGCCGAAGCGGACCGGCGCTAAGAGTAACAGGTCGCCTGTCGGGTCCGCGAATCAGATCACTGGCCCGACGCCCGCGTGTCGTACGGGCGGCCGCGCAGAGCCGAAAGGCGGGCCGCCTCGCGGCGGGCTCGGTCGCGTTCGGCCAGTTGGCGGGCCAGGGCCTCGCGGCGGGCGGCGGCACGGCGGAGCTGCTCGCGGCGGACCTGGGCCTGGCGGCGGGCGATCCACGCGGCGTACCGCGCCTCGTCGCGGCGGCGCCGGCGGTCGGCCAGGGCGCGGTTGCGCAGGTGGGCGAGGTAGGCGACGAGGAGCAGGCCGGTGACGGCGAAGCCCACCCAGAAGCCGGGACTGACGAGCGCGACGCCGCACAGCTCGACCATGTTGAGCAGGACCAGCGCGAGCAGCACCCGGCGCCGCCGGTACATGGCCCGCGGGGCGCGGTGGACCCGGCGGCGGGCCGACTGCGGCACGGGAGCCAGGGAGCGGCGCGGCGCCGGCAGTGGGCCGGGGGCGGAGGACACCCGCGGAACGAGCAGGCGGGGCGGGTTGACCGGGCGGCGGCCGGGCACGGTGCGGCGGCGCCGGTCCGTGCGGGACAGCACCCGCGCGGTCGACAACGCCCGCTCCGCCACCAGCCGCTCTGTAGCGTCGTATCGGCGCACCAGTGCGGGCGCCAGGGCGAGGAGCCCAGCAGCGGCGAGGACGGCGAGGAGCACCGAGGTCGGCACCCTCACCCCTCCTAATCCAGCCTCTCGCGCCGGTCCGCCGAGCGCGCAAGTCATCCAAGTCTGTCGAAGTTACAGTGCGGTAACTCCGCTCATGACCATACGTGGCGCGGCGCGTTTTACCACGTCAACACGCAGGACGAAACGTCCGTTCGCGCGAGCTCGACATAACCGAAATGCCGGAGAAATCGACCGACGGGCGAACTCGCCCGGGTCAGGCGGTGGCCGAGGACTTGTGCCAGCGCTCCAACAGGCCGCGCTCGTTCGCCAGGTCCTCGGTCGTCATCGCGTAGCCGAGGTGGTCGCGCCAGTCGCCGTCGATGTGGAGGTACCGGTGATGGTAGGCCTCCTGGCGGAATCCCAGCTTCTCGACGACCCGGCGGCTCGCCAGGTTGTCGGGGCGGATGTTCACCTCGATCCGGTGCAGCCCGCCGACCCTGAAGGCGTGGTCGACCACCAGCGCGAGGGCGGTGGGAATGATGCCCTTGCCGGCGAAGCGGGAGTCGACCCAGTATCCGGCGTACCCGGAGCAGAACGCCCGCCGCACGATGTTGCCGAGCGTGAGCTGCCCGACGAGCTGGCCGGAGTAGCAGACCGCGAAGGGCATCGCGGTGCCGTGCCGGGCGGCGCGGCGCAGGTCGGCGTGCACGGCGCGGAAGGCGGCCACGGAGTTGAGCTCATACCAGGTGCCGTAGGGGGTCGGCTCCCACTTGCCGAGCCACTGCTCGTTGGCCCGCCGCACCTCGGACCAGGCACGCGCGTCTGAGCGGCGGTACGGCCGCAACATGACCGGACCGTCGGAGAGGACTGCGGGCCATCCCGGCTGACTCATCGCCGCCTATCCAAGAGTATGACGTCCACCGTGGAGCCTGCGGCCGCGCTGATGACCTTCTCGCCAAGCACCATCAGGCCGTTGGCGTCGGCAAGACCGGAGAGGGTGTACGGTCCACCGGCCAGCGGAGCGACAGTGTACCCGCCGCCACGGCGTTCCGTGATGTACGCGGGCCGGAACTCGCGCATCCCGGACGGCGAGTTGACGGTTTCCAGCAGGTGGGCGCGCACGCTCGGGCGGAAGACCGGGTCGGCGCCGGCGAGCAGCTGGATGACCGGGCGGGCGAGGACCTCGAAGCCGATGAGCGCGGCGCCGGGGTCGCCGGGCAGGCAGACGATCGGCACGCCGTTGGGGCCGCCGACGTTGCCGTAACCGAGGGATGAGCACGGGTACACCGAAAGATCGGAGAACACGACCGTGCGCGAGAGGATGCGGCGGACCATGTCGCCGGGGCCGGTGCCGGTCCCGCCGGTGGTGATGATCAGGTCGGCGCGCAGCATCTGGTCGTCGAGCAGGCCGCGCAGGCCCTCGGGGTCGTCGTCGCAGATGCCGACGCGGTACGCGTGGGCGCCCGCCTCGGCCGCCGCGGCGGTGAGGGCGTGGGAGTTGGCGTCGACGACCTGGCCCGGCTGGCTGGCCCGGCCGACATCGACGAGCTCGTCGCCGGTGGCGATGACCACGACGCGAGGGCTGGGGCGGACCACGACGTGGCCGATGCCGCTGGCGGCGAGGACCGAGACCAGCGGCGGGGTGACGTAGGCCCCGGCCCGGGCCAGGACGGCGCCCGCGGGCAGCTCGTCGCCGGCCCGGCGCACGCCGTGGCCGCGCTTGGCCGGGTGGTACACCTCGACCGCGGCCATCCCCTGGTCGGTCATGCCGGACGGCACGACGACGTCGGCGGAGACCGGCATGAGCGCCCCGGCCGCGACCGAGAAGCAGGTGCCGGGGGTGAGGCGGACCGGACGCCAGCTCGAGGCCACCAGGTCGCCGACGACGCTCAGCCGGACCGGGCGGCCCGGCTGGGCGTCGCTGATGTCGTCGAAGCGCGCGGCATACCCGTCGATCGCGGCGTGGTCGAACGCGGGCACGGGGCCCGGTCCGACCACGTCCTCGGCGAGCACGTTGCCGTGCGCGGCGGTGATCTCCAGGTCCAGCGGGGGCAACGGGCGCAGCCCACGGAGCACGCCGGCGAGGTAGTCGGCGAGGGGGACGCGCGCGCTCGACCCGACGCCGGCGTCGCGCGCCGCGTCTGGGTGGGAGCCCGTCGCTGGAACCGCTGTCACCCGCGCAAGTCCTTCTCCACGAATTGGGTCAGCCACTGGCTGAATGCCTCGCCGAGGTCGTCGCGCTTCACCGCGAGCTGGACGACCGTCTGCAAATACCCCAGCGGCATGCCGGTGTCGTACCGGGTGCCCCGGTAGACGATGCCGTGCACGGGGGTCCCCTCCGCGAGCAGCAGCGCCATCGCGTCGGTGAGCTGGATCTCCCCGCCGGCGCCGGGGCCGATGCGGCGGATCGCGTCGAAGATCTCGGGGGGCAGCACGTACCGCCCGACGATGGCCAGGTTGCTCGGCGCCTCCTCGGGCTTGGGCTTCTCGACCAGCGCGGTGACCGTCACCGTCTCGCCGGCCTCGACGATGTGATCGGAGGGTTCGACGGCGGCGATGCCGTAGCGGTTGGTCTCGTCGGGGTCGACCTCGATGAACGCCAGGACGATGCCGCCCGTTTGCGCCTGCAGGTCGAGCATCGCCGGGAGCAGCGGCTCGCCCTCGTCGACGAACTCGTCGCCGAGCAGCACCGCGAAGGCCTCGTTTCCGACGTGCGACTCGCCGTACGAAACGGCGTGCCCCAGCCCGAGCGGCTCACCCTGCCGGCAGGTGTAGATCTCGGCCAGCTCGGACGGGCGCTTGATCGCCTCGAGGCGCTTGACGTCGCCCTTCTCGGCGAGCCGGGCCTCCAGATCGGGGCGACGGTCGAAGTGATCGACCATGGAGGTCTTGCCCCGGCCGGTCACCAGGAGGATGTCCCGGATGCCGGAGGCGGCCGCCTCCTCGACGATGTACTGCAGCACCGGCCGGTCGACGACCGGGAGCAGCTCCTTGGGTACGGCCTTCGTCGCCGGGAGGAAGCGGGTAGCAAGTCCCGCCGCCGGGATCACGGCTTTGACAGCCCGCTGGCGCGTCGCGGACTGGTGAGGAGTCGTGTCAGGCATGTAGAAAGGCTAGCCGCCGCGGCTCTGTCGCGGTGGTTGCGCCGCCTTTGGCGCGCCGGGCGTCACCTCGGCGCTCGCCTTCCCGCTGGTCACGCCGGCCGCCAACCGATATGTGTCCCGACCTCCCGCCTTGGCCGCGTACAGGGCGTCGTCGGCCGCCTCGAGCACCGCCGGGCCGGTGGTCCCGTGATGCGGAAAAACCGCGATGCCGATCGATACCGTAACCGGAATCCGACGCGGCGGCTGGCCGGCGGTCGACGACACCGCGAGGACCGGGGTGCGCCGCACGGCCGCGCCCAGCCGCTCGGCGAGCACCGCGGCGCCGCCCGCGTCGGTCTCGGGCAGCAGCACCACGAACTCCTCCCCGCCCTGCCGGAACGCGAAGTCGACCTCGCGGATCTCCGCGCGCAGCCGGCGGGCGAACTCGGCCAGCACCGCGTCGCCCGCCGCGTGCCCGTGGGTGTCGTTGACATCCTTGAAGTGGTCGAGGTCGAGCACGAGCACGGCCAGCGCGCGGCCGAACCGGCTGGCCCGCTCGACCTCCCGGCGCAACGACTCGCGCAGGTAGCGGTAGTTGGACAGGCCGGTCAGCGGGTCGGTGAGCGACAGCCGCTGCGCCTCCTCGTGCACCCGGACGTTGTCGACGGCGACGGCGGCCTGCCCGGCGAAGGTGCGCAGGGTGAAGAGGTCGGCGTCGTCGAACTCGTCGAAGCCGTGCCGGTCGTAGAGGGCGAGCACGCCGCGGGCGGCCGGCGGCCGCTCCGGCTGCGCCTCCAGCCCGGTGGTCGGCCCGG
>NZ_JBEPDB010000066.1:0-52179 GCF_040300025.1 Dactylosporangium sp. NPDC000555
GTCGATCGAACGCAACCACCGGATAGTCCCCGCATCGCCGTGATGCCCCATCACGACCAACGAACCAACCATGCTCGCCGTGGCCTCGACCAGTTCTTTGTCGAGGCGGTCACCGATCGAGCCGGTATACGTGGCGCGCGGCCTCGGAAGCTGATCGATCCGCGCCGGTGCGGGATGACGCGGCCGCCACGCATCGGCGATCACCCCGTTCGGCACAACCCCGGCCCGAGGAGAAATCCGCGCGGCAAGCTCCGCCGACACCGCGAAAATCGTCGCCCCACGTTCCTCGATCCGCCGGTAGGCCTCCTTGAACAGATCCCACCACGGACGCACACCCTCACCGGTCGCCCAGTCATCCTGCCCGAGGTACACAATTTTTCTGATCCACGGCGCGTCAGAGAATGCGGCGGCGAACGGGTGATAGGTGACCAGCGTCGCCGACTCCGGCCGCGGCTGTTCCTCACCACGCGTGCGGGCAAGTGCCCGGCCGAGCAGCACACCATATCGCTGGTAGGCCTGTTCGACAGTGCGCAAGTCCGTCGATTCGACCTTGCGCACCCGGTGCGGGCGGGCTCGTGTGGCGGCCCGGTTGCCGACTGTGAGGTTCTCGACCAGCCTCACCGGGCGGCGGCGCGCGGCGGACACGACATATGGACGAAACGGGTCCGCGACCACAAGATGACCGACCCGCTCGTCCGCGGCGAGCGCGAGGAGCGTCTGATCGGACGGCCAACAAAATTCACGCTTGACGGAGTCGTCAAACATTTCATAAGAAAATGTGAAGACAATATCAGCCCGGGTCGTCAATAGTCTCTCCCGCACTATGAGGGCCGAAAGTCATGTGTGCCGCAACTTGGCACCGTGCACGCTACCACAGCGGCCCGTGGCCGAGCGCAGTCGCCAGATCGGGTTCATTTGCATCCGTAAGCGGCTCAACTCAGCGCAGGTCGCGTAGAGTATGCACGTCCGCCGTCACAAGTCGTCGCATGCCTGACTACCACACGCCGTCGGCACCGCGGGCACAATCCCGTCGCCTTTCCGACGGACATATGACGTTTGTGCCGAAATCTGGCGGCTTCATCAAACACCGTATTTTCGCGTAACGGTCTCAGGACGGTAAGAGAACGGTTGTGGTCCACGCCGCCGACCCTGCGCGCCGCCTACCCGTCTCGCCGGGCGCGGCGTTCGGCCACGGCGTCGGCCGATACCCTCGGCGACAGCCCGCCCCGTCCGAAATGCCCCCGTTCCCGGCCGCATTGTCGGGCCGCCGACCCGTCGTGATGAACCCGCCGACGGTCTGGGATGCTGACGACCACGTGGCGAGAAGGGATGTCGGGATGGACGGGATGGACGGCGCAAATCACCCTCAACGAGCCGGCGCCGGGCCGCTCGTCACCGTCTGAACCCGCCGAACTGTTCGCGTGAGTAACGGCGGCGAGGCCGAACCATCGCCCCGGGCCTCGCCACTCGCCTGGAGCCGCGTGCTCCGCATCGCGGCCGTCAGGGCCGGCTGCCAGGTCCAGCAGGCAGGCCACAAGGGGTTGGCCGTGTCACCAATGGTAGGGAGACCAGTGGGACTCGAGGAAAAGACGGCCGTCGACGATTCTCGCCAGGCCGATGCGCCGCGCATCGCGATGTCGTCCAGCGTGCGCTGGAGCGGAATCTCGGTGGCCGGCCGGCAAGCGTGCCAGGTCCTGTTCACAGTTGTCCTGGCTCGCATGATCGGGCCAGAGAACTTCGGCATCGTGGCACAGGCTGTCGTCTACATCGGAGTCGTCGGCCTGCTTCTGGACCAGGGCTTTTCCAGTGCCCTCATTCAGCGCCCACAGATCGAACGGGACATGCCGGGAGCGGTGGTCACGGTCAACCTGGGCGTCGGACTGCTCCTCACCGTCGTGACCTTCGCGATCGCGCCGGCGTGGGCGGCCTTCATGTCGACGCCGCAGCTGACGCTCGTCCTGGTCGTGCTCGCGCCCACCCTGTTCATCCGGGCCCTGGCGGTCACACCACGGGCGATGCTCCTGCGTGATATGGAATTCCGCAAGATCGGAATAGCGGACATATCAAGCGCGGCGATTGGGGGTCTGCTCGGCGTTATCTGTGCGGCACTCGGGGCGAGCTACTGGGCGCTCGTCGTGCAGATCGTCTCCACGGATCTGGTGCTCGCCATCATCATGTTGCTGGTCGGCGCGGGCCGGTGGCCGAACCTGCACATGCACCGGCTGCGCGAGATCGCCGGATTCTCGTGGCGGGCCTTCGCCGCCGGTATCTTGATCAACTCGGTGTCCCGAAACGTCGACAACGTCTTGGTCGGCAAAGTTCAGGGACCGGAGCAGCTGGCGTTCTACGGCTTGGCATACCGACTGCTGCTGTTACCGGTCCAGTTGGCCAGCACGACGATCGGAGCGGTGCTGTTTCCGGCATTCTCCCGACTTGCCAACAATCTCCCCGCCCTGCGCGCCGAGACCGACCGCGCCACCCGCGCACTCGCCACGCTCATCCTGCCGGCAATGGCGCTGGTAGCCGCGGCTGCACCCCAGATCGTGGTGCTCGTCTTCGGCGACCAGTGGAAGCCCGCCGTCCCGATCGTCCAGGTCCTGGCGATGGCCGGGGCATTTCAGGCCGTGTATTCGGCATCGACGGTGTCGCTGGTCCTGGGGCTGGGGCACGCGGCGCTCAACCTTCGGCTGGCGTGGCTGACGACCCTGGTCTCCACCGCGGCCATCGTGGCCGGCCTGCCGTTCGGCGCGATCGGAGTCGCGATCGGCTACACCGTGGCCACGTTCCTGCTCGTCCCGGTCGAGTGGCTCATCCGGCGGCGGCTGATCAACATGAGCATGGGGAGCCAGGTGGCGTCGCTGGCGCCCGGAGTCCACGTGTCGATCTGGATGGCCGCGGCCTACCTGGCCGTCGCTTACGGCTTCGCCGGCCATGGCCTGCTCGCGCTGGCGCTCGGCGTGCCGGCCGCCGCCGCGGTCGGACTGGTGGTCCTGCGGCTCGTCCACCGGGCTCTGCTGGCCGAACTGATCCACATGGGCGGTCGCCTCGTGGGACGTGTTCGGACGGGCACGGCCGGCGTGTAGTGACACGGCGGCGCTCGCCCCGACGCCGGAGGCCGCCGCGCCGAGCGCGGCGGCCTCGTTGTCACGGTGTGTGGTCAGCCGCGACCGGCGCCCTCTTCGACCTTCTCGAGCCACGCCTCGCGCCAGTACGGCGTGATGGCCCGCGGGCAGTTCGCGTTGAAGGCCCCCTCGCAGATGAGGTTCTCCAGCACGAGGCACGAGCTCTTCATGTAGATCATCCGGCCGGTGTTCTCATCGATGATGTGGTCGATCCGCCGGGCGATGCGCGCCGTCCGGCCGCAGTGCCTGGCCATCTCGGCGTCGAAGCCCATCCCTCGGTTGAGCAGCTTCTCGTTCAGCGTGGGCTCGATCTCCTTGCGGCTCAGCACCCGCACCAGATCGCCCGGCTGCAGGCCCTTGTTCACCTCCGGGGTCTTGCCGACCGCTCGGCCCTTCAGGAAGCCCCAGTGCCGGCCGCCGCGCAGGCGGGCCCACCTCGGCAACACCTTGACGCTGAGCCCCTGGAACCGGTTGTAGAAGCCCGCGCCGACCGCCCGCATCGTCCACGCCACGCCGGCGTTGCCGGTGCGCACGTCGGTGACGAACTGGCCCAGCCGCAGCAGCGGGAGCACCTCGGGCGCGGAGCGCAGCAGCTCGGTGGCCTGGCACCGGAACCGCTCGGCACCGTCCTCGAACTTCGGGCCGCGCGCGTTGAGCGTGATGAGTGGCAGCAGGCGTGCGTCCTCGGGCGCCTCGGGTCCCGTGGTCCGCGCCGGCGGCTCGCCATCGGCCACCTTGCGTAGCCACGCCGTCTTCCAGAAGGTCATGCATGCGGCCTCGCACCCGCCGTGCCCGCCGCCGTCGCAGCGCACTCCCTGCAGGTGCACCGCGTTGTCTATCCTGCGCATTCCCGTGCTGGTCAGGGTATCGCAGGTTTTGTGTGCCGACTTGTACACCCGTAGCCGCTGCCCGCAGTACTGCAGCATTTCTGGCATGAATTGCAGTGACTCGTATTCACCGTGCTCATCAAGGGTGGCGAGAATCTCCTCCTGGCTGAGCACTTCGACCAGGTCGCCGGCCCGCAGGTGCACCGGTACCCGCGGGACCGAAATTTGCGTTTGCAAGTCTGACCGCCTCCGTCAGTGGCTTCGCGGCGCGCCGCGAGTTCGACCTATGGAACTCGTCTCACATCACCCGGCATCGATGCCCGATGGACCCACGGCCCACGCGCGCTACCCAACGACCGCCAGGTATAACGAAAGTTGCACTCACGACGTCGGAACGTCGCGGCAAAGCACGCCGCCGGCCCCAGCGCCGCACCGGACGGAAACTGCGATTCACCGAAAAGCGACATTCCACACCGGCAAGTTACCGATCAAGGCAGTTTCCAACACAGGACGGGCGTACTCTACGCATGGCGCGTAACGCCCCTTGAGAATATGACAAGTTTGCGACGGATTTCCAGTCCAACATGCCGTCGGTTAGGTTAGGTAAGGTTCCCATGTTCGGCCAACCAGCTTGTGAGGGTCTGGTGACCGCGCAAAATCGTCCATTTCGTTTCACGACGTCCATGCCACGCCTGCAACAGCCACTCTCCGCGTGGCGAGACCGTGTCCGGAAAATCGAGGATCTCGGATTTCACACCGTGGCGATCGCCGACCATGTCGGCGATGGCTGGTCCATGGATCCCGTGACCATGATGACGATCGCCGCCGAGGCGACGACGACGCTGCGGGTCTCCACCAGTGTGCTGTGCAACGACTTCTATCACCCGTTCTTCCTGCACCGCTCGATCAGCAACCTGGACGTGATCTCGCAGGGGCGGGTCACCATCGGTCTGGGCGCCGGGTGGCGGCCGCTGGACTACTCCGTTTCCGGAGTCCGCTTCGACCCTGCACCGGTGCGGGTGGCTCGGCTCGCCGAGTCGGTCGCGGTCCTGAAGGGTCTCTTCGCCGGCGAGCGGTTCACCTTCGAGGGGGAGCACTTCAGCATCGAGGAGGCGCTGGGAGCGCCCCGGCCGGTCCAGCTGCCACACCCGCCGATCATGATCGGCGGCGGCGGGCGCCGAATGCTCCAGTTGGCGGGACGGGCGGCCGACATCGTCGGCATCAACCCGCCGCGGCTGAGCGACCGCATGACCCCGGAGGGGATGGCCCGCGAGATCAGCGCCGAGGGGCTGCGCGACAAGGCGGACGTCGCACTCGCGGCCGCGTCCGCCGCCGGGCGTGACCCGAATTCCTTGCTGCTGCAGGCGAACCTGCTCGACCTACGGGTGCGCGACGAGGGGGGCGGCGGCGAAAGCCGCTCCACCTCAAATCTCGTCGACTGGCTACCCGACGGCGCACTGGACAAGTCTCCGCTGGTCATCGACGGTGACGTGGAGCGCTGCATCGATGCGCTGCTGGAGCTGCGCGAGACGGTCGGGATCACGGAAGTCCATCTCGGCCGGGATCCCGACGGCGTCGCGGAGATCGTGAAACGGCTGAGCTGATCGCGGCGGTCGTCCACCCGGGTAGACGCGACTCCCGCTCAGTAGGCGCCGGTGCCGCGGACCACGGCGGTCACCGTGCGCGCCAGGATGCGCAGGTCGAGCAGCGGGGACCAGTTGTCGACGTAGTTGAGATCGAGCCGCACCGACTCCTGCCAGGACAGCTCCGAGCGACCGCTGACCTGCCACAGACCGGTCATCCCGGGCTTGACCAGCAGGCGGCGCCGGACGTCCTCGTCGTAGCCGGCAACCTCGGACATCAGCGGCGGGCGAGGGCCCACCATCGACATCGTGCCGTTGATGACGTTGAGCAGCTGCGGCAGCTCGTCGAGCGAGGTGCGCCGCAGGATCGCGCCCACCTTCGTCACGCGCGGGTCGCGCTTCATCTTGAACAGCAGGCCCTCGGCGTGCTGGTTGAGGTGCGCGATCTCGTCCCGCTTCTTGTCCGCGTCCTTGACCATGGTGCGGAACTTGAAGCAGATGAACTCCTTGCCGTTGATGCCGGCGCGGGGCTGGCGGAACAGTGCGGGGCCCGGCGAGGTCGCGCGGATGAGGATCGCGACGATGAGCATGAACGGCCCGGCCAGGATCAGCAGGATCGTGGCCAGGAGCCGGTCGAGCACGTTCTTCACCGCGCGCTGCGGGCCGGTGAGGACCGGGGCGCGCACGTGCAGCAGCGGCCCGCCGCCGCTGGGCAGCACCGCGACCCGTTCGGGCGCGACCTCGGGCAGCGCCGGCGCGACGAGCAGCTCGATGTCGTTGTCGGACAGCTCCCAGGCCAGGCGGCGCATCCGGTACGGGTCCAGCTCCAGCGGCAGCGCCACGAGCACCGCGGTGCAGCCGGCGCCGAGGGCGGTGCCGGCGACGTCCTTCAGGTCGCCGTAGACCGGGATGGAGTGCGCGGTGATCTTGCGCGCCTCGTCGAGGTCGGTGATGCAGGCGCCGGCCACCCGCAACCCGTAGGACCGGTCACGGCGAAGCGAGGTCAGCAGCCCGACGACCGAGTCGGCGGGACCGATGACGAGGGTGCGCTGGCGGACGTACTCACGCTGCACGGTGCGCAGGATCTGCAGCGTCGCGTAGCGCCCGGCGGTGGTCAGCGTCGCGGCCACCGGAACGGCCAGGATCACCGGCCGCAGCAGGTACAGCATGTCGAACAGCACGCATACCGGCGCCAGGATGGCGACGGCGACGACGGCGGCACGGATGGTCCGGTAGAGCATGCCGGTGCGGTTCTCCAGGAACCAGCGGTCGTACATCCTGCTGCCCGCGAGCAGCAGCAACCAGAACAGCCCGAAGCCGGTGACGGAGTACGCGGGCGGCACGCCCTCCCCCGGCGCGACGAACGCTCCGCCCATCAGGTCGGCAGCCATGAACAGCACGACGGTCGTGATGGCAATCGTCACCGCCAGCACGTCGCCGAGGAAGGCGACGAGCAGGTTGCGCCCGGTCGACCTGAGCCGGCGCCGCTGGACACCCGGAAACGCCGCCATCACCGCGGTCTCGACCGTGGCCGAATCCGCCAAAACCATCCCAACCCCCTTACGTGCTGCTCAAATCCACTTATCGAAGGTGAAATGTGGTGGCGTCCGCCGCCGCGACTGCCGGTACACGGTCGAACCCCGGCCGTAAGGTACCGAGGAAGCCGCATAGCCGGTACCGTCGTGCCGCATTCCCGACGTGGCTGAAGGTGCTATTGACACCACGCGTGCTGCACCTTTGCCCGAACCGTCGTCCAATAAGGGAAAAAAGGACAAGACGCCACGCCTGAAACCCAATCGCCGTTCGCCCTCCACGGCAAACTCCCGGGTTACTCACGCTGCGTCGCCTTAATACAGTTCTATGCTGGGCTTAAAGATCGCAAAGTGACGAGCGGCGATGGCTCGGGACCCGTCCGGCCAGGCGAAACGCTTGATCACCAGGGGCATAACCATGATCACCGTCCGTTCAACGACCGTCACGCACCGCATCGACTAAAACCGAGCGCCACCATCAAGCCGCCGCCACCGACAGCATTTGGCCTACGCACCGCCGCTTGTTTACCAAGTCACTCGCCGAAACGACCAGGAGCACAATGGATCAAGGGATATTTGAATGCAATGGGCACAAATTGCTGGCCGGGCTTTCCTGCGCCGCCGATGGGAGGATAGCAGCGTCCGGCCAGGTGGCGGCAGGCGGATCCGGGATGAGTTCCTGTCCAGATTCTACGTTTTCGCAGCCAGCAGGGCCCGTTGACCGGATCGCGGCCCTCCTGAAGGCGGACTTCTTGCGGTACTTTCGGCTCATTCACCCTCGCCACCGGTACCATCCGGGGAGCTTCAGCCCGCACTGAGCAGTCGTGGGAGCAGCTCGTGAGCAGTAGTAGTAGGACAGCACCCGTCGTCAGCATCGTCTCCGTCGCGCAGAACGCCCGGGAAGGCCTGCTCAAGGGCCTGGCCGCGCTGCAGGCGGGCACCGAGGTGCCGACCGAGATCATCGTCGTGGACAACGGGTCGAACGACAACACCGCGGCGGCGGTGCGGCACTCGTTCCGCGAGGTCGCGCTGGTGCGCCGGGACACGCCCGTGCCGCCGCTCGTGGCGGCCAACCTGGGCGCCGAGAAGGCCCGGGCGCCGTGGCTGCTGTTCCTCGACCCGGGACTGGAGCCGGTCGGCGACGCGATCCGCACGCTGGTGGAGTACGCGGGCGGGAACCCGTCGTACCGCCTCTACGCCGGCCGGACGCTGCGCGGCGACGCGGACGACGGGCGCACGGTGGAGGGCGCGCCGTCGCTGTGGGGCACGGCCTGCCTGGCGGCCGGGTTGCCGTTCGATCCCGAACGACTGCCGCGGCTCGACCGCGCGATCGGCGGCGAGGTCCCGGCGCTCACGCCGCGGATGCTGCTCGTCGAGCGGGGGCTCTGGGGCGCGCTGGGCGGCTTCGACGAGCGCCTGCCGGCCGCCGATCTTTCGCTGCGCGCCCGGGTCCACGGTGCGCGCCCCGTGCTCGTCCCGGACGCGCGGATGGTGTCCCTGACCCCGCCGGCGCCCGCCCGGCCGGTCACGGTCGGCGGGCTGGCCTCGCGAATGGCGTTCGCACACCGTCATTGGACGCCGGGGCGGACCCGGGCCGCGGGCTGGCTGCTGAGCGCCGCCGCGCTGGTCCGCTCGGTGGCCGAGGAACCGTGGCGCACGGCCTGGCGGGAACGGCCCGGGTGGCTGTCCGCGGTGGACGCCTCGGTTTCCGCCCCCGCCCCGCCCCCACGCTCCTCCCAGGAAACGCCGCAATCGCTGGCTTGACGCCGGTGCGCGGCGTATCGAGGGCTCAGCCGTAAGGCGTGCCGCGGCCGCGCTGGATGTTGGGGGCGCGGCGGTCTCGAGCGCGCCAGCAGCCGGCGTGCCAGTGGCGGCGGTCGGTCAGGTCGCCGCGCTCGTCGGCCGGCCAGGCCACGAGGTGCGGGACGCCCGGCGGGATCTCCTGGTCGCAGCCGGGGCAGCGGTACGCCTTCGTCGCGGCCCCGGCGGGAATGTTGCGCACCTGCCACTCGCCGTCGCTCCACGCCTGCACGGCGCCGACACCCCGCTTGATCCGGTCGAGATCGAGCGGCGGCGGAGCGTCGTCGCGCTTGGGGTGGTTGCGCCGAGGTGACACAGTCCCAAGACTAACGAACCGCCTCAGCGCTTCGAGTAGTCGCGGAAGCCGCGGCCCGCCTTGCGGCCGAGGTAGCCGGCCGTCACCAGGTGCTCCAGGAGGGGTGCGGGGGCGAAGCCGGGCTCGCGCAGCTCGAGGTACAGCTCCCGCTGGATCGCCAGCGCGACGTCCAGCCCGACGACGTCGAGCAGCTCGAACGGGCCCATCGGGTAGCCGCAGCCGAGCTTCATCGCGTAGTCGATGTCGTCGGCGGTGGAGTAGGAGGCCTCGACCATCTTGACGGCGTCGTTGAGGTACGGGAACAGCAGCGCGTTGACCACGAACCCGGACCGGTCGGCGCACACCACCGGGTGCTTGGCCAGGGTCTTGCACACCGCGGTCGCCGTGGCCACCGTCGCGTCGGACGTGCGGATCGTGCGCACGACCTCGACCAGCCCCATGACCGGTGCCGGGTTGAAGAAGTGCAGGCCCACGACGTCGGCGGGGCGCTCGGTCGCGACGGCGAGCTCGATGACCGGCAGGCTCGACGTCGTCGTGGCCAGCACCACGCCCGGCTTGCAGATCTCGTCGAGCGAGGCGAACAGCGCCTTCTTGACCGACAGCTCCTCGACGACCGCCTCGACGACGAGGTCGACGTCGGAGAGGTGCTCGATCGTCGCGGACCAGGTGACCCGGCCCAGTGCCGCGTCCCGGTCGGCCTCGGCCAGCTTGCCGCGCACGACGCCCTTGTTCAGCGAGGTCTTCAGCGCCTCGCAGGTGCGCCCGGACTGCTCGGCGCCGCGCGTCACGGACACCACCTCGAAGCCCGCCTTGGCGAAGACCTCGATGATGCCGGTGGCCATGGTCCCGGAGCCGACGACGCCCACCTTGGCGACGGTGCGCGGGGCGGTCGCCGGCTCGGCGTCGGCGCGCGGGGTGGCCTCGTCGGGGACCACGACCGGCGAGCCGGGCTTCTCATACGTGTAGAAGCCGCGCCCGGACTTCCGCCCGAGCAGGCCGGCCGTCACCATCTGCTTGATGAGCGGCACGGGCGCGTGGCGGCGGTCGCGCCCGCCCCGGCGGTACATGGTGTCGAGGACCTCGTAGGCGGTGTCGAGCCCGATGAGGTCCATGAGGGCGAGCGGCCCCATGGGCAGCCCGCATCCGAGCTTCATGGCGGCGTCGATGTCCTCGCGGCTGGCGTACTTCGACTCGACCATGGAGACGGCCTGGTTGAGGTAGCCGAACAACAGCGCGTTGGCGATGAACCCGGCCCGGTCGCCGATCGTGACGTCGACCTTGCCCAGCCGCGCGCACAGCGCCTCGATGTCGGCGACGACGTCGTCGGCCGTGACGACGGTACGCACCACCTCGACCAGCCTCATGATCGGCGCCGGGTTGAAGAAGTGCAGGCCGATGACCTGGTTGGGCCGGCCGGTCGCCACCGAGATCTCGGTGACCGACAGGCTCGAGGTGTTGGTGGCGAGGATGGTCTCGGGCTTGCACACCCGGTCGAGCTCGGCGAAGAGCCGCTGCTTGAGGCCGAGCTGCTCGGGCACGGCCTCGATGACGAGGTCCGCCGAGCGCAGGGCGTCCAGCCCCACGGCGAACGTCACCCGCCGCAGCAGCGCGTCGCGCTCGTCCTCGGAGAGCTTGCCCTTGCGCACGGCCCGCTCGACGGACCCGCGCAGCGTCTCTTCCCCGCGGTGCAGGGCAGCCTCGCCGATCTCGACGGCCAGGACGTCGATCCCGTTGCGAGCGAAGACCTCGACGATGCCGGCGCCCATCGTGCCGAGGCCAACCACGCCCACGGTTGCAAAATCGCGCCCCATCGAAATGATCCTCCCTAACGACCGATCAGGTTACCGGCGAGTCTGCCATGATCCGGTGGATCGATCCTCCTCCTGTGGGAAATCCCGCTGTCCAGGCCGGCCGCGCACACGCCCGCCGGCCGGACAGACCGGGACGGGCGTCAGGAGCCGACGATCTCGCGCAGGATCGCCGCGAAGTCCTTCGGGCGCTCGATGTGCGGGCTGTGTCCGACGCCCTCGTAGACGATCTCGCGGAACGAGCCGCCCTTCTCGGCGTACCGCTGCAGCACCGCCCTCGTCTGTCCGACCATCGGCTGCGGCGGGCACTCGTCCTCGCCGGGCCAGCCCGGAACCAGGCCGAGCTTGCCGAGCTGCGCCAGGTCGAAGAACGAGCCGTCGGAGACGATCGCGTCCCGGTCGCCACGGATCCACGTGACGGGCGGCTTGACCGGCACGTCCACGATGCCCGAGAGGTCCAGCCAGCGCGGGGACAAGGTGTTGAGCACGCCGCGGGTGCCGGGTGCGACGCCGGGCCAGTTGGCACTCTCGGTACTGTCGCCGGGGTATTGACCTTCCGCGACGGCCGTCGAGAGCATCGTGTCGAGCAGGAACTCCTCGTCCGCCCCGAAGTCGAAGCCCGGGGCGGCGTAGAACGCGCGCATGACGTTGCGCGGGCCGGCCTGCTCGTCCGCGCCGCGGTCCTTGGCGCCGAGCAGCCGCACGAAGTCGGGGTTCGCGGAGCCGCCGCCCGTCCCGGCGTAATCGGGCGAGGTCGGCGTGCCGTCCAGGTCACGGGTGCCGCCGAAGCCGTACGGCGAGACCGGCGCCTCCAGCACCAGCGCCCCGATGCGCTCGGGGTGGTCCAGCAGCAGCTGCATGGCGACGCCGCCGCCCAGCGAGTGGCCGGCCACGGTGACCTTGGTGACCTCGCCCGACCTGTCCGACAGATCGCGCAGCAGCGGCGCGATGTCGTCGGCGAAGTCGCGCAGGCCACGCGTGGCGTCGACGCCGAGGGCGGGGCTGTCACCGTATCCACGCAGGTCCGGCGCCACGATCCGCCAGTGCGTCGGCAGGTGGCGCACCAGGGGCTCCCAGAAGCCCGACGAAGAGCAGTTGCCGTGAATGAGCAATACGGGCGGGCCCGACTCGGGCCCGTGGGTAGTGACGTGCATCACCGCATGGTCGCATCGGGCGTGGGCCGGTCACATGTGGCCGGCCCACACAGCTCTAGCGCAGGACGGCCTCGTCGCGACCATATCGGGTCAGTGCCCAGATGACCGCCACGTCGGCCGCGATGATCAGCATCGACCACAGTGGGTAGTACGGCAGGAACAGGAAGTTGGCCACCGCGCTGAGTGAGGCCAGCACGATGCCGAGCACCCTGCCCCACAGCTGCCCGGCGAGCACGGCACCGCCGCCGAGCGCCACCAGCACGCCCAGCGCGAGGTGGATCCAGCCCCAGGCGACGACGTTGAACCCGAACAGATAGTTCTCGGTCAGCATGTAGAAGGTGTGCTGGAAGATCGCCGTCAGCCCGACCACGATCTGGAAGATGCCGATGACGATCATCATGCTGCCGCCAAAGACGGCAAAGCCGGTGACCCAGCGGGACTGCCGCTGCAACGTCTCCATGCACCCACGGTCGACGCCACCGGGGTGAACCCCCCTCACCCGCGCATCAGGACTTCGCGAAGATACTTGACGCTTCAAGTTCATCGTCCGTACAGTCTCCTCGCGAAGTTGAAGCTTAAAGTATGAGGGAGTACGAATCCATGAACATCTTCCTATGGGTCCTGCAGATCGCGCTCGGCGCGGCGTTCATCATGGCCGGCCTCGTGAAGTCCACGCAGCCCAAGGAGAAGCTCGCGGGCAACATGACCTGGGTGAACCGCCGCACGCCGGGGACCGTGAAGTTCGTCGGCGTGACGGAGCTCCTCGGCGGCCTCGGCCTGATCCTGCCCTGGGCCACCGGCATCGCCACGATCCTGACCCCGCTGGCGGCCGTCGGCCTGGCGATCATCATGGTGCTCGCGATCGGCGACCACGTGCGCGCCAAGGAGTACGGCGTCATCGGCATCAACGTGATCCTCGGCGCCCTCGCCGTGGTGATCGCGATCGGCCGGTTCTGACGCCTATCGGACGGGCGATTGGCCCAGTGGCGCAAGATCCAGGCACCATAGGACGCATGACCGACGGGGCACGACGGCTTGACGACACCGAGCACCGCGCTTGGATGTCGCTGCTGGCCATCGTGCTCGTCGGGTTTCCGGAGCTGGAGCGCACGTTCCGCCCGCACGGCCTGGTGCACGTCGAATACGGGTTGCTCGCGGCGCTGGGCAACGCTGGCGACGGGATGCGCATGTCCGACCTCGCCGGGCAGATGAACATGTCGCCGAGCCGGCTGAGCCACCGCATGCGCAAGCTCGTCGAGCTCGGATACGTCGAGATCTCCGGCGACGCCTGCGACGGCCGGGTCAGCATCGCGCGCGTCACCGACTCCGGCCGGGAGTTCGTCGAGCGGGTCGCCCCGGCCCACCTCGCCGACGTGCGCCGGCTCATCTTCGATCATCTCGACCCGGAGCAGACCGCGTCGCTGGCCGACACACTGGGCGCCGTGGCGGCGAAGCTCGGCGAGTCGTGCCCGGGTTCGGCGGGCACGCCCAAAGATCACCGCCGTCCAGCCCACGGGACATATGCACGCGACATATAAATGACCGTCGGACAGGAATAGAGTGACCGCATGCGAGCCGTCGTGATCACTGGAGTGTCCCGCGGCCTGGGGGCCGCTCTCTTCGATGTGTCGAGCGCGCGCGGCGATCGCGTCCTGGCGGTCGGCCGCCACTTCACCCTGGAACAGCGGCAGCTGCGCGACGAGCGCCCGGCCGACGTCACGCTGTTCTCCACCGACCTCGCCGACGCGCACTGGCTGCCCGACTACGACATCCTCCGCGACTTCCTGCGCGACGCCGACGAGGCCGTGCTCATCCACAACGCCGCCGTCGTCGAGCCGATCGGCGCGGTCGGCCGGCTCACCACCGAGGCCATCACGAACGCGATCGCGGTGAACCTCACCGCGCCGGCCGTGCTGACGAACACGTTCCTGCGCGCCGCGCCGATCGAGGCCCGGCTCCGCCTGCTGTTCATCTCCTCGGGCGCGGCGCGCCGCATCATCGACGGCTGGGCGCTGTACTGCACGACCAAGGCCGCCGGCGAGACGTTCTTCGACGCCGTCGCCTCGCAGGTCGGGGACAACGAGCGAATCACCGTCGCGAACATCGACCCAGGGCAGATGGACACCGGCATGCAGGAGAGCATCCGCCGGGCCGCGTCGTCGGGGGCCTACTTCCCCGGCCAGCAGCGCTGGGTCGACGCGCCCGCCGAGGGCAGGCTCGCCGACCCGCTCGCCGTGGCCGAACGCATCCTGAAGGAACACGCCTCGTAGGGGCGCCGCTGTCTTCGGATGTGCCGCCGGCCTCGTCGTCGCGGGCCTTTCCGAGCCTTCCGGGCTTTTCGAGCCTGCTGGCTTTCCGGGCCTGCTGGCTTTCCGGGCCCGCTGAGCCGGCGGCGACGTCTCAGGCCTCGAGGACCTCGCGCAGGCGGGCCGCGAACGGGGCCGCGTCGCCGAAGCCGCCGTGACCGCCGGGGAAGACCTCGAGTTTCTCGACATCGGGCGGCGAGCCGATCAGGGCCTACTCGCGAGTAATCTTCGGGTCTAGACTCGCGCCATGACCGCCACGCGAACGCCCGGTGTCCCCGCCATCGACGAGGGCTCGCTGATCTCGACCAACCCCGCCACGGGCGAGGAGGTCGGCCGCTTCCCGGTAGCCTCGCCCGATCACGTCAGCGCCGCGGTGGCCCGTGCGCGTGACGCGGCCGCGTGGTGGGCCGGGCTCGGCTTCGCCGGGCGCAAGCGCCGGCTGCTGGCGTTCCGCAGCGTGCTCGCCAACCGCCTGGACGAGCTCGCCGGCCTCATGCACCGCGAGGGCGGCAAGCCGCGCGCGGACGCGCTGGTCGAGGCGATCGCGGCCATCGACCACATCGCCTGGGCCGCGCAGCACGCGCGCAAGGTGCTCGGCCGGCGCCGGGTGGGCAGCTCGATCCTGCTCAAGGAGCACGCGTCGTACCTGGAGTACCTGCCGTTCGGCGTGATCGGCGTGATCGGCCCGTGGAACTACCCGATCCTGACGCCGATGGGCTCGATCGCCTACGCCCTGGCCGCCGGCAACGCGGTGGTGTTCAAGCCGAGCGAGTACACCCCGGCGGTCGGCCAGTGGTTCGTGGACCGCTTCGCCGAGGTCGTGCCCGAGCAGCCGGTCCTGCAGATCGTGCACGGCCTGGGTGACGTCGGCGCCGCCCTCTGCCGCGGCGGGGTGGACAAGATCGCGTTCACCGGCTCGACCGCGACCGGCAAGAAGGTCATGGCGGCCGCCGCCGAGACGCTGACCCCCGTGCTGCTCGAGTGCGGCGGCAAGGACGCGATGATCGTCGCCGCCGACGCCGACCTCGACGCCGCGGCCGCCGCCTGCGTCTGGGGCGGCCTGACCAACGCAGGCCAGACGTGCGTGGGCATCGAGCGCGTGTACGTCGCCGACGGGGTGTACGACGACTTCCTCAACCGCATCGTCGCGCGCGCCGCGAAGCTCACCGTCGGCGCCGAGCAGAGCGACGACATCGGCCCGATCACCATGCCCTCGCAGATCGACATCATCCGCCGGCACATCGAGGACGCCCTCACCCGTGGCGGCCGGGCCGTGCTGGGCGGCGCCGAGGCGGTCCAGCCGCCGTTCGTCAGCCCGACGATCCTGGTCGACGTGCCGCAGGACGCGGCCGCGGCGCAGGAGGAGACGTTCGGACCCACGCTGACCGTGACGAGGGTCCGCGACACCGCGGAGGCGGTACGGCTGGCCAACAACACAAGCTACGGCCTGGGCGGCGCCATCTTCTCCCGGTCGCAGGGCCTGGAGCTGGCCCGCCAGGTCCGCTCGGGCATGACGTCGGTCAACTCGACGCTGACCTTCGCCGGCATGCCGGCCCTGCCCTTCGGCGGCGTGGGAAACTCGGGCTTCGGCCGCATCCACGGCGAGGACGGCCTGCGCGAGTTCACCCGCCCGAAGGCCATCGTGAAGCGCCGCGGCCCGACGGTCCTGGCCGCGATGACCTTCGACCGCACCGAGAAGACCATGCAGCAGATCGTCCGCGTGGTGCGGCTCGTCCACGGCCGCGGCAAGTAGCCCTCAGAAGAGCGTCAGCTCGTCCTTCTTGACGCCGCGCAGGGCGTTGTAGTCCAGCACGACACAGCGGATGCCGCGGTCCTCGGCCAGCACCCGGGCCTGCGGCTTGATCTCCTGCGCGGCGAAGATCCCGCTGACCGGGGCGAGCAGCGGGTCGCGCCCGAGCAGCTCCAGGTATCGCGTCAGCTGCTCCACGCCGTCGATCTCGCCGCGGCGCTTGATCTCCACAGCGACCGTCGCGCCGGCGCCGTCACGGCACAGGAGGTCCACCGGGCCGATCGCCGTCATGTACTCGCGGCGGATCAGCGTGAAGCCGGCGCCCAGCGTCTCCGGGGCGGCGGCCAGCAGCTCCTGCAAGTGCGCCTCCACGCCGTCCTTGACCAGGCCCGGATCGATGCCGAGCTCGTGCGACGTGTCGTGCAGGATCTCCTCGATGGTGATCCGCAGCTCCTCGCCGGACTTGTTGACGACCCGCCACTGGCCCTCGGCCTCCTCGAGGCGGCACGGCGGGCTCATCCAGTTCAGCGGCTTGTACGCCCGGTCGTCGGCGTGGATCGAGATCGAGCCGTCGGCCTTGATGAGCAGCAGGCGGGTCGCGGGCGGGAGGTGGGCCGTGAGCCGGCCGATGTAGTCGACCGAGCACTTGGCGATGACGAGGCGCACGGCCGACAGCCTAACCTGTACGGCTGGCACCCCGATGTCATGCTATGGGGGTGTTGGAGTCATTGACCGGTCTGGGCCTCGCGACATCGGCCGGGCTCAACGCGTACATCCCGTTGCTGTCGATCGGTCTGCTCGCGCGGTACACGGACCTCATCACGCTGCCATCGAGCTGGGCCTGGATGGAGAACGGCTGGACCCTGGCGATCATCGCGGTCCTGCTGGCCATCGAGTTCGTCGCCGACAAGGTGCCGATGATCGACCACGTCAACGACTTCCTGCAGACCTTCGTCCGGCCGACCGCCGGCGGACTCGCGTTCGGGGCGGTGTCGGGCGCGCAGACGGTCACGGTCAGCGACCCCGGCTCGTTCTTCACCAGTCATCAGTGGGTGCCGATCGTCGCCGGCGGGGCGATATCGCTCGGCGTGCACGGCATGAAGGCCGTGTCCCGGCCGCTCATCAACGCGACGACCGTCGGCTTCGGCGCGCCGATCGTGAGCACGATCGAGGACTTCGCCAGCGTGGCGCTGTCGGTCGTGGCGATCGTGCTGCCGATCCTGGTCCTGCTGTTCCTGGTGCTGCTCTTCCTCGGCTTCGGCTGGCTGATGCGCCGCCGCAAGCGCCGCAAGCAGGAGCAGGCCGCGGCCAGATGGGCCGCGGCCCAGGGCTGGCGCCCGTCCTGAGCTACACCGCCAGGTGGTGCGCCTCGCGGACGACGGTCACCAGCTCGTCGACCACGTCGGTGATGGCGAAGTCCTTCGGCGTGAACACGCGCGCCACCCCGGACTCGCGCAGCACGGCGGCATCGTCGGGAGGGATGATCCCGCCGACGACCACCGGCAGGTCGCCCAGGCCCTGCGCGCGCAACCCCTGCAGCACCGACGCCACCGCGGCGAGATGCGAGCCCGAGAGCACCGAGAGGCCGACCAGGTCGACGTCCTCCTCCACCGCCGCCGCGACGATCTGCGCCGGGGTCAGTCGGATGCCCTGGTAGACGACCTCGAAGCCGGCGTCGCGGGCGCGCACGGCGATCTGCTCGGCGCCGTTGGAGTGCCCGTCCAGGCCGGGCTTGCCGACCAGCATCCGCAGCCGGCCGGTGCCCAGGTCGCCCGCGGTGCGGCGGACCCGCTCGCGCACCCGGTCGAGGCCGCCGGCCGGGGCCGAGACCGCCGCGGACAGCCCGGTCGGCGCGCGGTACTCCCCGAAGACCTCCCGCAGCACCCCCGCCCACTCGCCGGTGGTCACGCCCGCCGCCACGCAGCCGAGCGTGGCCTCCATGAGGTTGCCGTTGTCCCGTGCCGCCGCCCGCAGCGCGTCCAGCGCCCCGGTCGCGTCGCCGCGCCCGGCCCGCCAGCGCCGCACGCCGTCGGCCGCGGCGTGTTCGACGGCCGGGTCGATCTGCTCGATCGCCGCGGCTCCGGCGGCCAGCAGCGGCGACGGCTCGGTCTCGGTGAACCTGTTCACGCCGACCACCACGTCGTCGCCGGTCTCCATCCGGGCGCGGCGCTCGGCGAGGGAGGCGACGAGGGCGCTCTTGAGATACCCGGACTCGACGGCGGCGACGACCCCGCCCATCTCCAGCACCCGCTCGAGCTCGGCGGTGGCTCCGGCCACGATGCCGTCGACGAGGCCGGCCATGACCGTCGAGCCCTCGAACAGGTCGGGATACTCCAGCAGGTCCGACTCGAACGCGAGCACCTGCTGCATGCGCAGCGACCACTGCTGGTCCCACGGCCGCGGCAGGCCCAGCGCCTCGTTCCAGGCCGGCAGTTGCACCGCGCGGGCCCGTGCGTCCCGCGAGAGCGTCACGCCGAGCATCTCCAGCACGATGCGCTGGACGTTGTTCTCCGGCTGAGCCTCGGTGAGGCCGAGCGAGTTGACCTGCACGCCGTAGCGGAACCGGCGGGCGGTCCGGTCGGTGACGCCGTAGCGATCCGCGGTCAGCCGGTCCCACATCGTCGTGAACGCGCGCATCTTCGCCGTCTCCTCGACGAAGCGCACCGAGGCGTTGACGAAGAACGAGATCCGCCCGACGACGTCGCCGAAGCGCTCGGCCGGCACCTGGCCGGACTCGCGCACCGCGTCGAGCACGGCGATGGCGGTGGCGATCGCGAACGCGACCTCCTGCACCGGCGTGGCGCCGGCCTCCTGCAGGTGGTACGAGCAGATGTTGACCGGGTTCCACTTCGGACAGTTGGCGACCGTCCACGCGATGGTGTCCGTGGTCAGGCGCAGCGACGGGCCGGGCGGGAAGATGTGGGTGCCGCGGGACAGGTACTCCTTGACGATGTCGTTCTGCGTCGTCCCGGAAAGCCGCTCGAGCGCCACGCCCTGTTCCCGGGCGCACGTGACGTACAACGCCAGGAGCCACATCGCCGTGGCGTTGATGGTCATCGAGGTGTTGGCCCGGCCGAGATCGATGCCGTCGAACAGCGTGCGCATGTCCCCGAGGTGCGCGACCGGCACGCCGACCCGCCCCACCTCGCCGCGGGCGAGCTCGGCATCGGGGTCGTACCCGGTCTGGGTGGGCAGGTCGAACGCGACCGAAAGGCCGGTCTGGCCCTTGGCCAGGTTGCGGCGGAAGAGCGCGTTGGACGCGGCGGCCGAGGAATGGCCGGCGTAGGTGCGCATGACCCACGGGCGGTCGCGCTCGGGAAGCCTCTCTGACACCATACGAGCACCTTACTGAAGGGTAACTACCGTCCGTCGGTGAAAGTTGTCACCGCATATAGTGGTCGCCGTGACGGATGCGATCATGGTGCGCGGCCTGCACAAGAGCTACGGGAAGGCTGTCGCCGTCGACGGGGTGGACCTCGACGTTCGCGCCGGTGAGGTGTTCGCCCTCCTCGGCCCCAACGGCGCGGGCAAGACGACCACGGTGGAGATCCTGGAGGGCTTCCGCAAGCGCACCTCCGGCGACGTGCGGGTGCTCGGCGTCGACCCGCAGCAGGGCGACGAGGCCTGGCGGGCCCGGGTCGGCGTGGTGCTGCAGAGCACCGGCGAGTTCGACGATCTCACCGCGCGCGAGGTCGTGCACCACTTCGCGAACTACTACCCGGCCGCCGCCGACCCCGACGAGATCATCACGCGGGTCGGCCTGGCCGAGAAGCAGCACTCCCGCACCCGCACCCTCTCCGGCGGTCAGAAGCGCCGCCTCGACGTCGCGCTGGGCATCGTCGGCCGCCCCGAGCTGCTCTTCCTCGACGAGCCGACCACGGGCTTCGACCCGGAGGCGCGCCGCGAGTTCTGGAGCCTCATCCGCGACCTGGCCCGCGTGGGCACCACGATCCTGCTCACCACCCACTACCTGGACGAGGCCGAGGCGCTCGCCGACCGGGTCGGCGTGCTGGCCGGCGGCAAGCTGGTCGCCGTCGACACCCCCGACCGCCTCGGCGGCCGGGGCGACGGCGGCGTCACGGTCGGCTGGCTGGGCCCCGACGGCCCGGTCACCGAGCGGACCGAGGCCCCGACCGCGCTCGTCGCCCGTCTCGCCGAGACCTTCGGCGGCGAGGTGCCGGGCCTCACCATCACCCGCCCCAGCCTCGAGGATGTGTACCTGCGAATGATCGGCGCCGGCGAATGAACACGCTGCGACTCGGCCTCCTGCGGGGTGGCCTGGAGACCAAGCAGTTCCTGCGCAGCCGCGAGTCGGTGGTCTTCACGCTCGCCTTCCCGCTGATCCTGCTCGCCGTCTTCGGCGCGGTCTTCAGTGGCGAGATCGCCCCCGGCGTGACGCTCACGCAATACTTCGCCGCCGGCATGATCGCGGCCGGCCTGCTGTCCACCGGCTTCCAGAGCCTGGCGATCCAGATCCCGATCGAGCGCGAGAAGGGCATCCTCAAGCGCCTGCGGGGCACCCCGATGCCCCGCGCCGCGTATTTCATCGGCAAGGTCGTCATGGTCCTGGCCATCGGCCTGGTCGAGACGGTCCTGCTGATCTCGGTGGCCGCCCTGTTCTTCGGCGTGAAGCTGCCCGCCACCGCCGGCAGCTGGCTGACGTTCGGCTGGGTGGCGCTGCTCGGGATCACCGCCTGCACGCTGTGCGGGATCGCCTTCTCGTCGCTGGCCCGCTCCGGCCGCAGCGGCCCCGCGGTCGTCACCCCGGTCGCGATCGTGCTGCAGTTCATCTCGGGCGTGTTCTTCGAGTACGCGAGCCTGCCCGAATGGATGCGCGGGATCGCCTCGATCTTCCCGCTCAAGTGGATGACCCAGGGCATGCGCTCGGTGTTCCTGCCGGACTCCTTCGCCGCCAACGAGCCGTCGCACGCGTGGCAGCACGGCACGATCGCGCTGGTGCTGGGCGGCTGGATCGTGCTGGGCCTCGTGCTGTGCCTGCTGACCTTCCGCTGGACCGAGCGCGACTGACTCGTGTCGAAGGTTCACGAGTACGTGTAGAAGCCCTTGCCGCTCTTGCGCCCGAGGTCGCCAGCGGTGAGCATGCGGGCCAGCAGCTCCGGCGGGAAGAACTTCGAGTCGTCGGTGTCGGCGTGGATGTTCTTGGCGGCGTGGTAGAGCACGTCGACGCCGGTCAGGTCGGTCGTCGCCAGCGGCCCCATCGCGTGACCGAAGCCCAGCTTGCACGCGAGGTCGAGGTCCTCGGCGCTGACCACGCCGCTCTCCACCAGCTTGACGGCCTCGACGACCAGCGCCGCGATGAGCCGCGTGGTGACGAACCCGGCGACGTCGCGGTTGACGACGATGCACGTCTTGCCGATCTCCTCGGCGAAGGCGCGGGCCGTGGCCAGCGCGGCGTCGGAGGTCTTGTACCCCCGGACGAGCTCGCACAGCTTCATGACCGGCACTGGCGAGAAGAAGTGCGTGCCCACGACCTGCTCCGGCCGCTGGGTAGCGGTGGCGATCTGGGTCACCGGGATGGCGGAGGTGTTCGTCGCGAGTACCGCATCCGCCTTGCAGATCTTGTCCAGCGCCCGGAAGACCTCGTGCTTGACCTCCAGCCGCTCGAACACCGCCTCGACGACGATGTCCGCGTCGGCGGCCGCGTCGAGCTCCGTGGTCGGCGTGATCCGCCCGAGCGCCGCGTCGACGTCGGCCGCGGCGATGGTGCCCTTGCTCGCGAACTTCTCGAGGCTGGCGCGGATGCCGGCGAGGCCGCGCCGGACCGCCTCGTCGTTCAGGTCCCGCAGCGTCACCTCCCACCCGGCCTGCGCGGCGACCTGGGCGATCCCAGACCCCATGAGCCCCGCTCCGATGACCGCAAGACGACCCGCCATGCTCGCTCCTCCTTGCCTTCCACTTCGTCGTGAACGCTGTTGACCTTATCCACCCCCGTTGCGTGATCGTCCGGTGGCAGACTGTCAACGTGCCCCTCATGTACCTCGCGGGGTGGGCCGCCTCCGCCGGCGCGCTCGCCTCGCTGTTGCTCATCATCCGCCTGCTGAAGTACGGCGGCGGCCCGCTCCCTCCCCCGCCCCCGGCCGGGGCGGACTACGGCCTGCTGTGCTCGGCGTCGATGGTCGGCGACCTGGCCTTCGCGCGGGAGGTGCGCGACCGCCTCCGCACCAACGGCGTTCGCGCGACCCTGGCCACGGGCCCGGACGGCATGGTGCGCATCCTGGTCTTCGCCGACGAGCTGGACCACGCCCGCCGCCTGATCAGCTCCTGAGGACGGCCGGGCTCCCGCGAGCCGCTCGCGCGACGCGGCGGACGCCGTCAGCCGGTCCCGGCCATCGCCGCGAGGCGACGGGCGAGCAGGGCCGCGGCTTCCCGCAGCTCCGCCGGCTCCAGCACCTCGATCTCGAAGTCCAGCCGGGCCACGTGCGAGGCAAGCCAGTTCAGGTCGTCCCCGCCGACGACGAGCACGCACCACCCGTCCCGGTCGTCCTCGACGCGCCCGACCTGGGGTGGCACCAGCTCCCGGACCCGGTCGGGCGGGGCGTGCACCCGCACCCGGGCGAGATACCGGTACGACGCCTCGGTCACCGACCGCTGCACAAAGGCGACCGGCTCCGGATGCTCCCTCGCCCGGAAACGCCAGGTCGTCGCCGCCACATCGTGCATCCGGTCCAGCCGGAAGGTGCGCCAGTCGTCGCGGTCGACGTCCCGGGCCATCAGATACCAGCGGCGGCCGGTGGTGACCATCCGCACCGGCTCGACCGTGCGCTCGCGCTCACCGCCGTCGCGGCCGGCGTACCGAAACCGCAGCCGCACGGCGTCGCGACAGGCCCGCGCGAGCGTCACCAGCAGCTCCGCGTCGATCTCGACCCCGGGACCGACCAGGGTCTCGGTGGCGCCGTGCACCGCCCGCACCTCGGCGCGCAGCCGGGGCGGCATCACCTGGTCGAGCTTCGCGAGCGCCCGCAGTGCCGCCTCGCCCGCCCCGGCGACCGTGCCCACCGACGCCAGCCGCAGCGAAACCGCCGTCGCGATCGCCTCCTCGTCGTCGAGCAGCAGCGGCGGCAGCCGGGTGCCCGCGCCGAGCTGGTAGCCGCCGCCGACGCCCGCCGTCGCGTGCACGGGATAGCCGAGCGCGCGCAGCCGCTCCACGTCGCGGCGCACCGAGCGGTCGGTGACCCGCAGCTCGGCGGCGAGCTCGGCGGCGGTCCAGGACGGCCGTCGCTGCAGCAGCGCCAGCAGCCGAAGCACGCGCCCGGTCGTCGCCTCGACGCTCACGCGCTCATCGTCGCACAGGGCGCGGAGAATCACGGAACGATTCTGTCCGCTATATGCGGCAGGCTGGGGGCATGACCGACGACGAGCACAGCGCCCGCACCGTCCAGATCACCTTCGACTGCGCCGACCCGGCCCGGATGGCGCGGTTCTGGGCCGAGGCCCTCGGCTACCGGCTGCAGGACCCGCCCGAGGGCTTCGGGTCGTGGGAGCAGGCCCTGGAGGCGATGGGTCTGCCGCCCGAGCGCCACAACGACGCCTCGGCGGTGCTCGACCCCGAGGGCGCCGGGCCCCGGCTGTTCTTCCAGCGGGTGCCGGAGGGCAAGCGGGCCAAGAACCGCGTGCACCTCGATGTGCGAGCCGCCCCCGGGCTCGAGGGCGACGCGCGGATGGCGGCCCTGGAGGCGGAGGCGGAGCGGCTCGTGTCCCACGGCGCCACCCGGCTCGGTCACCACGAGCCCGATCCCCCGCTCGGCGCCGGTCACATCGTGATGGCCGACCCCGAGGGCAACGAGTTCTGTCTCGACTGACCGGGCGGGCGGTGCCGCCCGTCAGAAGTCGAACTGGTCCGGCGGGGCCTCCGCGCGCTCCACCTCGACGCCCAGGGCCCGAAGGTCGGACTCGAAGCTTGGGTAGCCGCGGTCGATGTGGTGCACGTGGCGGATCTCCGTGACGCCGTCCGCGCACAGGCCCGCGATCGCCAGGCCGGCGCCCGCACGGATGTCCGTCGCCGTCACGGGGGCGCCCGAGAGGCGGTTCTTGCCGCGCACCACCGCGTGGTGGCCGTCGGTGCGGATGTCGGCGCCCAGGCGGGACATCTCGTTGATGAACATGAACCGGCCGTCGAAGATGTTCTCGGTCACCAGCGACGAGCCCTCGCTCACCGCCGCCAGGCCGACGGCCATCGGCAGCAGGTCGGTGGCGAAGCCGGGGAACGGCAGGGTCACCACGTCGACGGCCTTCGGGCGGGCCGGCATCACGACGCGGAACGAGTCGGTGGACGTGCTCACCTCGCCGCCCGCCGTCGCCACCTTGTCGAGGGCGATCTCCAGGAACGACGGGTCGATGCCGTGCACGGTGACGTCGCCGCGGGTCATGGCGGCGGCGAAGGCCCACGTGCCGGCCACGATGCGGTCGCCGACGGTGCGGTGCTCGACCGGGCGCAGCTCCGGCACGCCCTGGATGACGAGGCGGGAGGAGCCGGCGCCCTGGATGTCGGCGCCCATGTCGGTGAGCATGCGGCAGATGTCGACGATCTCGGGCTCGCGGGCGGCGTTGTCAATCTCGGTGCGGCCGTTGGCGAGGACGGCGGCCATGAGCAGGTTCTCGGTCGCGCCGACGCTGGGGAAGTCGAGCCAGATCGTGGCGCCGTGCAGCTTGGGCGCGGTGGCGATGACGAAGCCGTGCTCGCCGGAGATGTCGGCGCCCATCCGGCGCAGGCCCTCGACGTGCATGTCCAGGCCCCGGGAGCCGATCGCGTCGCCGCCCGGGTGGGCCACGCGCACGTGGCCGCGGCGGGCCAGCAGCGGGCCCAGGACGCAGATGGAGGCGCGCAGGCGGCGCACCAGGTCGTAGTCGGCCTCGGTGCCGAGCTCGTCGGGCACGTCGATGACGACGCGGTCGCCGTCCAGCTCGACCTCACAGCCCAGGCGCCGCAGCACCTCGGCCATGATGGCGATGTCCGTGATACGCGGCACGTTCGTCAGCACGGTGCGGCCGTTGGCCAGCAGGGCCGCCGCCATGAGCTTCAACGCCGAGTTCTTCGCGCCGACCACGGATACGTCGCCGGCGAGCCGGGCCCCGCCCATCACACGGATCACGTCCACGTCGGCCATCGTAGGGGGATTCCGTACCGTGAAAACCATGGCCATTCACCTCACGCGCATCTACACGAAGACCGGCGACACCGGTACCACAGGACTGGGTGACTTCTCGCGGGTGTCCAAGACAGATCCGCGACTCGTCGCGTACGCCGACGTCGACGAGGCCAACGCCGCGCTCGGCGTAGCGCGGGCGATGGGCGCGCTCGACGAGCGCATCGCGGCGGTGCTGCTGGCTGTGCAGAACGATCTCTTCGACGTCGGCGCCGACCTGTGCAACCCGATCACCGAGAACCCGTCCCACCCGCCGCTCCGGGTCACCGCCGAACAGGTCGAACGGCTGGAGCGCTGGTGTGACGAGTTCAACGAGTCACTGCCCAAGCTGGACTCCTTCATCCTGCCCGGCGGCACTCCAGGCGGGGCGCTGCTGCATGTCGCCCGCACCGTCACCCGGCGGGCCGAGCGCAGCGCGTGGGCGCTGTGGGAGGTCGATGCGGAGCGCACCAACGAGGTGGCGCTGCAATACCTCAACCGCCTGTCGGATCTGCTGTTCATCCTGTGCCGCGCGGCGAACCCGGACGGCGACGTGAAGTGGGTGCCCGGCGGCCGGCCGGTGGACTGAGGCTCAGCTCGCGCGATAGCGGTAGGGGCGCGTCTCCGGGGTCGATTCCCCCGGCGGCGCCGCCTCGACCCAGGACAGGAAGCCGGTCAGCGCCCGCTCCGCCATCGCGATCTCGACGGGCGCGTGCCGGCTGATACAGCGCACGATCACCCAGTCGGGCGGCAGGACGAGCAGCTCGGCCGCGTCCGGCGTGCGGCGGCGGTCGACGGCGAGCCCGCGCCGGGAGAACACCCGGCGCGGGCCCGGCCAGAAGCTGAAAATGCGATACCACCGCAGATCGTCGCCGGTGAACCGGGCCAGCCCGGCCGACCAGCCACGGCCCGGGAGAATGGTGCTCAACCGGACGCCAAGCTCGATGGTGCCGCCCCGGCGGGCGATGACGATGCGGCGCAGGAAGAGCACCGCCAAGGCTGTGAGCAGGATCAGAACGCCGATGCCGATTCCCTCGACGATCCTCACCTCCGCCGCCCGGTCGTCAGTGCGCTGCGGAGGCGGACGAGGCGAGGGCGCAGCTCTCGGCGAGGATCGTCACCCCGGTGCCGGTGACGGAGATGAACCCGCCGGCCACGTCGTAGACGAGCTCCTTGCTGGCCTGCTTGATGCGCACCTGGCCCTGCTCGGCGAGCTGGCCGAGGAGCAGCTCGTGGCCGTAAAGGACGCCGAGATCACCCTCAGTCGTGCGCGCCACGACCATGTCCGCGTCGCCGGACCAGACTTTTTCCTCGACGGCTACGAGTTCGACGTGCAGCTGCCTCGCCACGCTAGTTACTCCTCGTGTGCGCGATTCGGTTTGGCCGAGTCTAGTCAATGATCCGACGCGCCGAGCAGTGGGCCTCACCACGTTGGCTCACCTGGTGAACGGCCGGTGCGGCGGCGCGCCGGGAACTGACCGACGGACACTTCAGAGCGTGACGCACGTCACCGCCTCGCGAAGCGTCTTTGCCAAAATTTCAAGTGATGGAAAGCGAAGTGATAGATAGCAAAAAGGGAAGGCGTGCTCCCCCGCTGGGGGCACGCCTTCCCGACGTACGGCCGGAAAATCAGTCCTTCATGAGCTCGTGCGCGTTGCGCTCGAGGTCCTCGAGACCACCGCACATGAAGAACGCCTGCTCGGGGAAGTGGTCGTACTCACCCTCGCTGATCTTCTTGAACGACTCGATCGTCTCCTTGAGCGGAACGGTCGAACCGGGGACGCTGGTGAACTGCTCGGCGGCGTAGGTGTTCTGCGACAGGAAGCGCTCGATGCGGCGGGCGCGGCCCACCGTCACCTTGTCCTCTTCGGACAGCTCGTCCATGCCCAGGATGGCGATGATGTCCTGCAGGTCCTTGTACTTCTGCAGGATCCGCTGCACCTCGCGGGCGACCGTGTAGTGCTCGATGCCGACGTACTCCGGCGCGAGGATGCGCGAGGAGGACGCCAGCGGGTCGACGGCCGGGTAGATGCCCTTGTCCGAGATCGAACGCTCGAGGTTGGTCGTCGCGTCGAGGTGGGCGAACGTGGTGGCCGGCGCCGGGTCGGTGTAGTCGTCGGCGGGCACGTAGATCGCCTGGAGCGAGGTGATGGCCTTGCCCCGCACGGAGGTGATGCGCTCCTGCAGCTGACCCATCTCGTCGGCCAGGGTCGGCTGGTAACCGACGGCCGAGGGCATGCGGCCCAGCAGCGTCGACACCTCGGAGCCGGCCTGGGTGAACCGGAAGATGTTGTCGATGAAGAGCAGCACCTCCTGGTTCTGCACGTCGCGGAAGTACTCCGCCATGGTCAGCGCGGCCAGCGCGACCCGCAGACGGGTGCCCGGGGGCTCGTCCATCTGGCCGAAGACCAGTGCGGTCTTGTCCAGGACGTTGCCCTCGGCCATCTCCAGGATGAGGTCGTTGCCCTCGCGGGTGCGCTCACCCACGCCGGCGAACACCGAGGTACCACCGAAGTTGCGGGCCACCCGGATGATCATCTCCTGGATGAGCACCGTCTTGCCGACGCCGGCACCGCCGAACAGGCCAATCTTGCCACCGCGCACGTAGGGCGCGAGCAGGTCGAGGACCTTGATGCCGGTCTCCAGCATCTCGGTCTTCGGCTCGAGCTCGGCGAACGCGGGCGCCGGGCGGTGGATCTCCCAGCGCTCCTTGATGTCGAGCTTCGAGGCGTCGGCGTTGAGCACGTCGCCGAGGGCGTTGAACACGTGGCCCTTGGTCACATCGCCGACGGGCACCGAGATGCCCGCGCCGGTGTCGCGCACCTCGGCACCGCGGATCAGGCCGTCGGTGGGCTGCATGGAGATGGCGCGCACCATGTTGTCGCCGAGGTGCTGGGCAACCTCGAGCGTCAGCGTCTTGGTGCCCCCGGACAGGGTCACGTCGACGTGGAGCGCGTTGTAGATGTCGGGCATGGCGTCACGCGGGAACTCGGCGTCGACGACCGGGCCGATGACCCGGACCACGCGGCCGACCGCGGTCTTGGTGTCTGCTGGTGCAGTCATCACACATCACTTCCCGCCGCCGCCAGCGCGTTGGCGCCGCCGACGATCTCACTGATTTCCTGGGTGATCGCCGCCTGCCGCGCGGAGTTCATCTCGCGGGTGTACCGCTTCAGCAGGTCGTCGGCGTTGTCGGAGGCACTCTTCATGGCACGCCGGCGGGCGGCCGACTCGCTGGCCGCGGAGTCCAGCAACGCCGCGAAGATGCGCGTGTTGATGTACTTCGGCAGCAGCGCCTCAAGCAGCTGCTCGGCGTCCGGCTCGAAATCGTAGGCCGGCAGCGGCCCGCTGACCTCCTGCTCCTCAACCTCCAGCGGCGCGACGATCCGCGCGACGGGAGTCTGGGTCATCAGTGAGCGGAACTGCGTGTGGACCATGTAGAGCTCGTCGATGCCGAGCACGCCGTCCGGGCCGGGACCGTCGACCGAGTCGTCGGCGCCGTGGACGAAGGCCTGGATGAGCGTCTCGCCGATCTCCGCCGCGTTCTCATACCGCGGCTGCTCGGAGAAGCCCGTCCAGCTCCCGGCGATCTCGCGACCCCGGAAGCGGTAGTAGGTCACGCCCTTGCGGCCGGCGATGTACAGCGCCACCTGCTTGCCGTCCTGGCGCAGCTTGGAGATCAGCTGCTCCGTGGTGCGGATCGCGTTGGCGTTGTACCCGCCGCACAACCCGCGGTCGCTGGTGACCAGCAGCACGCCGGCCCGGCGGACCGCACTGCGCGGCACCAGCAGGGGGTGGTCGATGTTGGCGCTGCTCGCCAGTGCCGTCAGCACATCCGTGATCGCGTCGGCGTAGGGCAGGGATGCGGCTACCCGCTCCTGCGCCCGGCCGATGCGGCTCGTGGCGACGAGCTCCTGCGCCTTGGTGATCTTCTTGGTCGACTTGACCGTGCGGATCCTCCGGCGCAGTGCCTGTACCTGACCGGCCATGCGTCAGCCCGACTTCCGGACCTGGCGGGTGACGGTCTCGCGAGCCTGCTCACCCTCGATGGCCTTGGCCGGCGCCTCGTTGACGTTGAGCTCGTCGCCCTTGGCCGAGAACACCTGCTTGAAGTTGTTGATCGCGTCGGTCAGGCCGGCGATCGTGTCCTGCTCCAGCTTCTTGCTCTCGGCGATCGCGTCGAGCAGCTCCTTGCGGCTGGAGCGCAGGTGCTGCAGGAACTCGCTCTCGAACCGCCGGATCTCGCCGACCGGGATGCTGTCGAGCTGGCCCGTGGTGCCGGCCCACACCGAGACGACCTCCTCCTCGACCGAGAAGGGCGAATACTGCGGCTGCTTGAGCAGCTCGACCAGGCGAGCGCCCTTCTCCAGCTGCGCGCGGGAGGCCTTGTCCAGGTCGGAGGCGAAGGCGGAGAACGCCTCGAGCTCGCGATACTGCGCCAGGTCGAGCCGCAGCCGGCCGGCGACGTCCTTCATGCCCTTGACCTGGGCCGAGCCGCCGACCCGGGACACCGAGGTGCCGACGTTGATCGCCGGGCGGACGCCCTGGTTGAACAGGTCTGACTCCAGGAAGACCTGGCCGTCGGTGATCGAGATGACGTTGGTCGGGATGTAGGCCGAGATGTCGTTGGCCTTCGTCTCGATGATCGGCAGGCCGGTCATCGAGCCGCCGCCCAGCTCGTTGGAGAGCTTGGCGCAGCGCTCCAGCAGGCGCGAGTGCAAGTAGAAGACGTCGCCCGGGTAGGCCTCGCGGCCCGGCGGGCGGCGCAGCAGCAGCGAGACCGCGCGGTAGGCCTCGGCCTGCTTGGTCAGGTCGTCGAAGACGATCAGGACGTGCTTGCCGCCATACATCCAGTGCTGGCCGATGGCCGAGCCGGCGTAGGGGGCGAGGTACTTGAAGCCGGCCGGGTCGGACGCCGGGGAGGCCACGATCGTCGTGTACTCCATGGCGCCGTGCTCCTCCAGCGTCGCGCGCGTGGCGGCGATCGTGGAGGCCTTCTGACCGATGGCGACGTAGATGCAGCGGACCTGCTTCTTCGGGTCGCCGGACTTCCAGTTGTCCCGCTGGTTGATGATCGTGTCCAGCGCGACCGTGGTCTTGCCGGTCTTGCGGTCACCGATGATCAGCTGGCGCTGGCCCCGGCCGATGGCGGTCATGGCGTCGATCGCCTTGATGCCGGTCTGCAGGGGCTCCTTGACCGGCTGGCGGGCCATGACGTTCGGGGCCTGCAGCTCGAGCTCGCGGAAGCCCTCGTTGGGGATGTCGCCGCGGTCGTCGATGGCCTCACCCAGCGGGTTGACCACGCGGCCCAGGAAGGCGTCGCCGACCGGGACCGAGAGCACGCGGCCGGTCCGCTTGACCTGCTGACCCTCCTCGATGCCCTCGAACTTGCCGAGGACGACGACGCCGATCTCGCGGACGTCGAGGTTGAGCGAGACGCCGAGCGTGCCGTCCTCGAACTCGAGCAGCTCGTTGGCCATGGTCGAGGGCAGCCCCTCGACCTGGGCGATACCGTCGCCGGCGTACGAGACGACGCCGACCTCCTCGCGGGAGATCCGTGAATCAACGGACGAGACGTAGCGCTCGAGTGCGCCCCGAATGTCGTCCGAGGAGATGGTCAGCTCGGCCATCCTCAACCTTCTATCTGGAGTAACAAGCTTCGGGGTAATTACTTCGCGAGCGCCGTCTTCGCCTCGGTGAGGCGGCGGGCGACCGTGCCGTCGTAGAGGTCTGCGCCGACCTTGACCCGCACGCCTCCGATGATGCGCGGATCGACGTCAACCTTGAGGGAGACATCCCGACCGTACAGCGCGGCAAGACGGTCGGCCAGGCGCTGCTCCTCCGCGTCGCTCAGCGCGACGGCGGTGGTCACGTAGGCGACCGACCGGTCCCGCTTCGCGGCGGCCAGCTCGACGAGGCGGTTCAGCGAGCTGTCGAACCCGCGGCCGCCGAACCCGGCGAGCGCGAGCTGCGCGAGGCTGACCGTCGCCGGCTTCGCCTTGCCCGTGAGCAGATCGCGGACCAGCTCGGTCCGCGAGGCAATCGGCGCGGTGGAGTCGCTCAGCGCGCCGGCGAGCCGGCCGTCGCCCGCGACGATCTGGCTGAAGCGGAAGAGCTCGTCCTCCACGTCGGCCAGCTCCCCGCCGCGATCGGCCGCGGCCAGCAGGGCGTCCACGCCGAGCCGCTCGGCGCCGTCCAGCAGCGCGCCCGGCCCGGACCAGCGCCCGGACACCAGCGCGGCCAGCAGCTCGACGGTGTCGTCGCCGACCTTGCCCGACAGGATCGAGCTGATCAGCCCGGCCCGCTCCTCGGCGGGGCGGGCCGGGTCGGCCAGCGCGCGACGCAGCCGGGGCTCCCGCCGCAGCAGATCGGCCACCGCGAGGATCTCGTCGGCGACCTTGGCGATCCGCTGCACGTCAGCGCTCGCCGAGAACTCGGCGAGCTTGTCGGCGGCGGCCCCGTAGGCCTCGCGGTTGGTGGTGTCCATCAACGCCGCCCGGCGGCGCCGGCCACGTCGCCGTCGCCGATCTCCTGGAGGAACCGCTCGACCGTGCCACGGCGGCGGGCCTCTTCCTCGAGGGACTCGCCGACGATCCGGCCGGCCAGGTCGACCGCGAGCGAGCCGATCTCCGTCCGCAGCTGGCGGACGATGGTCTGCCGCTCGGTCTGCAGCGCGTCCCGGCCCGCCGCGATGATGCGGTCGCTCTCCTCGCGGGCCTTGGCGAGGATGTCCTCGCGGATGCCCGTCGCGTCGGCGCGCGCCTCGTCACGGATCCGGGCCGCCTCGGTGCGGGCCTCCGCCAGCTGCTCCTTGTACCGCTCGAGCAGTTGGTTGGCCTCGGCCTGCGCCTCCTCGGCGCGCTTGATGCCGCCCTCGATCGCCTCCACCCGCGCGCGGAAGGTCTCCTCCATGCGCGGGAAGACGAACTTCATGAGCACGAAGCAGAGCAGAGCGAAGGCGATCGTCCCGACGATGATCTCAGGCACGTGCGGGAAGATGACGCTGCCGCCGCCCTCTTCCTCTGCGGCAAAGTAGTTGATCATGATGCGCTCCTCCTGTCCGGTCGCGTGGTGATTACCAGCGAAGAACTAGCTGAGGGCGAACGCGAGCACGAGGCCGAAGAGCGCGAGCGCCTCGACAACGGCGAAGCCGAAGATCAGCCAGGTGCGGTTGAAGCCGGCCGACTCGGGCTGACGGGCACTGGCCTGGATGTATGCGGCGAAGATGATACCGACGCCGATCGCGGGGCCGATGGCGGCGAGGCCGTAACCGATCACCGAGACGTTGCCGTTGATCACGGCGAGAACGCTGTCCATCTGTTGGTTCCTCCTGAGGTTCGCGCGTGACTTTCACGCGTGACGAGGGGGTGGAGCGGAATTGCGGAAGTAGAAGTGAACGAGAGGCTCTTGGTTTCAGTGCTCGTCGGCGAGCGCGCCCTGGACGTAGCTGGCGGTCAGCATCGTAAGGACGTACGCCTGCAGGACGATGACCATGAGCTCGAAGAACGTCATCACGATGGCCATCAGGAAGGACGTCACCGATAGGCCCTGGATGAAGATGTTGCTGCTGTTCAGCATCGCCACGCCGCCGAGGGTGAAGACCAGCAGCATGAGGTGGCCGGCGAACATGTTCGCGAAGAGACGGACCGCCAGCGTGACGGGGCGCATGATGAAGGTCGAGATCAACTCGATGGGCGTGACGAGGAAGTAGATCGGCCACGGGATGCCGGGCACGAAGAGGTTCGTCTTGAAGTACTTCACGAACCCGTGCTTGCGGATGCCGACCACGATGAACAGCACGTAGCTGATGACGCCCAGCACGACCGGGAAGGCTATGTGCGCGTTCGGCGAGATCTGGAAGAACGGGATGATCGCGAACGCGTTGGTCATCGCGACGAAGCAGAACAGCGTGGCGAGGTAGGGCGCGAAGCGGACTCCCTCATGCCCGATGACGTCCTTGGCGACGCTGTTGCGGACGAACCCGTAGAGCGACTCGGCCAGCCACTGCTTCTTGGTCGGAACCACCTTCGGGTTCCGGTAGGAGACCAGGAAGTACACGATGATGACCGCGACCGCCAGCCAGACCATGAATGTGATCTTGGTGAAGGCAAGGCCCCACTCCGAACCCCGCAGCGACGGAATCCAGCTCTGGAAGTCGAAATCCTTGACGCCGGGAGGGAACCCCTCGGCCAGGAATGTCGGCTGTTGACCCACCGAACCACCCTTCACTGCGTTATCCGAACCGCTTGACGACCAGGTATAGCGCCGCGCAGATACCGACGATCATGCCTACGAGCAGACCGAGATGACGGGGGATGTCGAGCCACCGGTCCAGCGCGTAGCCGATACCGCCCCAGGCGATGACGCCGCCGAGGAGCGTGCCAAGAGCAGTCCAGCCCGCATTGGCGCCGGAGTCCGGTCGCTGAGGGGGCTGCTTGTCCGCCATGACGCCGTGACGATATCAGCCTGGGAATTCCAGCATTAACTCGACCCCCGCGTGCTCGACGCGCGGGGGTTCAGTCGTCTTCGGGCCATCAACCGGCGGCCGTAGACGTTACTACGCCCCCGGCCCGCCAAGCGTCAACTTCCCGACTGACGCATGGGTGAATGCGGCGGCGGCACCCCACAATGCCGCCCGCCGAAGGACGGCCGGCTACGGCTGGACGTAGGGGATCTTGGCGCGCAGGATCCAGTACAACTGCGCGCCGGTCCACACGATCGTCGCCACGATCACGGTCACGCCCATCACCCGCAGCCCGGCCCAGCCCGTCTCGCTGACCCGGTACATGGCCAGGCCGAACACCGCGAACTTGAGCGCGTACGTGAGCAGGACGACGGGCAGCAGGAGGTTTCGGGCCACCGCGTCGACCCAGGCGACGACCAGGCTGGACACCAGGTAGCTGAGCACCACCAGGGCGACGCCCGCGACCGCGCCGAGCGCGGCCGTGCCGTCGCCGATCGGCCAGGCGACCGCCACGGCGACCACCAGCAGCACGGCGGACGCGACGAGAGCCGTCGGCAGGTGGTGCAGGCGCTGGGTCACAAGGGAGCAGGATACGCCGGTAACTCCGCACCAGGGCGGCGACCTGCTCCGAGACGTCCTCGCCACGCACCGCGACCCCGATCGGCGCGGCGATCTCGCGCATCCGCGACTGAGTCATGAGTGAATGTTGCGCACGGTCACTCCCGGGCGGTTAGCTGAGTATCCAGCATTAACGATGCGTATAGGAGCGGCTACCTTGCGCAACGCCGTCGTCGCCTTCTTCCTGATCGTCGCCGTGGTCGTGGTCACGAAGACCGGCCGCGACGAGACACCTCGCCGGACCAGCGGCACCGCCGCGCTGATGTGTTCCGTATCACCGCAGCGCGTCACGGGCGGTAACGGAAAGCTCGCCGCCGGGGCGCAGTTCCGCTGCGACTCCCCCGGCCCCGACCACCTCACGCTGATCGTCCGGCTGCAGCGCAGCACGGACGGAGGCTGGGTCAACGTGGCCGAGCAGGCGTTCACGGCAACGAAGGGCGAGACGTCGCACTCCGTGGCGGCGGCACAGCGCACACGGCAGGTCAGCGCACCCTGCCACGCCGGGGTCTACCGCACCCAGGCGGCCTGGTCGGTCAACGGCGGCCACACCAACACGGCACTGGGATCCGAACGGCGCAATCCCTGCGGGTAGAGATCTCGACGTACGGAAAGGCGATCATGGCGAGGGATACGCGGGGAACGCGGCGGTCAGCTCCCGCACTTGCTCGCCGACCGCCTCGCCGCGCACGGCGCCGGCGATCAGGGCCGCGATGCGCCGCATCTCGGGCTCCTTCATGCCCTGCGTGGTCACCGACGGGGTGCCGACGCGGATGCCCGACGCGGTCATCGGCTTCTCCGGGTCGTACGGGATGGCGTTCTTGTTCAGCGTGATCCCCGAGGCGTCGCAGCGCTCCTCGGCCTCGCGCCCGGTGATCCGCAGGGCCCGCAGGTCGATCAGGGCCAGGTGGGTGTCGGTGCCGCCGGAGACCGGCCGCATGCCCTCGCTCTCCAGGCCCTCGGCGAGCGCCCTCGCGTTGGCCACCACCTGGCGGGCGTAGTCGGCGTACGCGGGCTGCGCCGCCTCCTGCAGCGCGACCGCCTTCGCGGCGACGGCGTGCATGAGCGGGCCGCCCTGCGTGAACGGGAACACCGCCTTATCGATGCGCTGCGCGAGGCCCTCCCGGCACAGGATCATCCCGCCGCGCGGGCCGCGCAGCACCTTGTGCGTGGTCGCGCAGACCACGTCGGCGTGCGGCACCGGCGACGGGATCGCCCCGCCCGCGACGAGCCCGATGAAGTGCGCCGCGTCGACCAGCAGATAGGCGCCGACCTCGTCGGCGATCTCGCGGAACCGGGCGAAGTCGATCAGCCGCGGATACGCCGTCGCCCCGCAGATGATCATCTTGGGCCGGTGCGCCAGGGCCAGCGCGCGCACCTCGTCGAAGTCGATGAGCTCGTCCTCCTTGCGCACCGGGTAGCCGACCGTGTTGAACCACTTGCCGGAGAAGTTGACCTTGCTGCCGTGCGTGAGGTGCCCGCCGTGCGGCAACTCCATGGCCAGCACCGTGTCGCCGGGCATGAGCAGCGCGGCGTACGCGGCCAGGTTGGCGCTCGCCCCGCTGTGCGGCTGCAGGTTGGCGTGCTCGGCGCCGAAGAGCGACTTGGCCCGCTCGATGCCCAGGGACTCGGCCCGGTCCACCTCGGCGCAGCCGCCGTAGTACCGCCGGCCGGGATAGCCCTCCGCGTACTTGTTCGTGAGGGTCGAGCCCAGCACCGCGAGCACGGCCGGCGAGGTGAGGTTCTCGCTCGCGATCAGCTGCAGTCCGGCGCGCAGGCGCCGAAGCTCGGCGAGGACGACGTCGGCGATCTCCGGGTCGGTGGCCTGGAGCGCGTCGAAGTCGGGTCCCCAGTACGTGTCGCCCATGAAATGAGTCTAGGGTCCGATTGCGCAGGGTAAGCATGAACTCATGCGATGTCTGGTGACCGGCGCGACCGGATACGTCGGCGGACGCCTGGTCCCCCGCCTGCTGGCGGCCGGCCACGAGGTGCGCTGCCTGACCCGCGACCCGCGCCGGTTGCGTGACGTGCCGTGGGCGCCGAAGGTCGAGATCGCCGAGGGCGACGTGGCCGAGGACGCCGGGCTCGCCGAGGCCATGCGCGGCATCGAGGTGGCGTACTACCTCGTGCACGCCCTGGGCCGCGACGCCTTCGAGGACGTCGACCGGCTCAGCGCGCTGAACTTCGCCATCGCCTGCGAGGCGGCGGGCGTCGAGCGCATCGTGTATCTCGGCGGCCCCGTGCCATCGTCCGGGAAGGCCTCCGCGCACCTGCGCTCGCGCGGCGAGGTCGGCGACATCTTCCTGCGCTGCGCGGTGCCGGCCGTCGTCTTGCGGGCCGCGGTCATCATCGGGTCGGGGTCCGCGTCGTTCGAGATGCTGCGGTACCTCACCGAGCGCCTGCCGGTGATGGTGACGCCGGCGTGGGTGGGCAACCGGATTCAGCCCATTGCCATCCGGGATGTGCTGCGCTACCTGGTCGCCGCGGCCACGGTCTTCCCGCCACCGGTCAACCGGGCCTTCGACATCGGCGGGCCGGACGTGCTCAGCTATGCCGAGCTCATGCAGCGGTACGCCAGGATCGCCGAGCTGCCGCGCAGGATCCTCGTGCCGGTGCGCGCGCTCACACCATGGCTGTCGTCGCACTGGGTGGGCCTGGTGACGCCGGTGCCGAACCGGATCGCGCGCCCGCTCGTCGGCAGCCTCATCCACGAGGCGGTCTGCCATGAGCACGACATCGCCGAGTACGTTCCCGACCCGCACGACGGCCTGACCGGCTTCGACACCGCCGTGACGCTCGCGCTGCGCCGCATCCGCGACGCCGAGGTCGAGACCCGGTGGGCCAACGCCGCCCTGGCCGGCGCGCCCAGCGACCCGCTCCCGACCGACCCGTCGTGGTCCGGCGGCACCGTGTACCGCGACGAGCGCGCCCGCGCCGTCTCCGCCCCGCCGGACCGGCTCTGGCGGGTCATCGAGGCGATCGGCGGCGAGAACGGCTGGCACTCGTTCCCGCTCGCGTGGTCGGTCCGCGGCTGGCTGGACCGCCTGGCCGGCGGCGTGGGGCTGAGCCGGGGCCGCCGCCACCCGCAGCGCCTGTACGTCGGCGAGGCCCTCGACTTCTGGCGGGTCGAGGAGATCGTGCCCGGCTCGCTGCTGCGCCTGCGCGCGGAGATGCGGCTGCCGGGCCGCGCGTGGCTGGAGATGCGCGCCCGCGAGGACGGGCGCGGCGGGGCCGTCTACGAGCAGCGGGCGGTGTTCCTGCCCCACGGCCTGGCCGGCCACGCGTACTGGTGGGCGGTGGCCCCGTTCCACGCGTTCGTGTTCGGCGGGATGGCGCGCAACATCGCCCGCTCCGCGCAACGCTGAGGGGCCCCGGGCGCGATCAGGCGGCGAACAGCGCCTCGGCCAGCGGCTTCGTGGTGGCGTGGATCTCGTCGGCGACGCGGCTGAAGTACGCGTCCGGGCGGCCCCACGGGTCGTCCAGCTCGTCCGACGGCACCGGGGGCCGCCCCGCCCGCGCCGCGTCGGCCGCCTCGACCAGGGCGACGCCTCGCTCGTACACGTCGTGGTCCCGCGGCGGCTCGGCGCCGCGGATGAGCCGGCCGAACTCGCCGAAGACGAACGTGCGCGGGGCCGCGTCCGGGCGCAGCGCGGTGACGAAGTCGACCTGCTCGATGGTCGCGGTCAGGATCAGGTCCGAGGCGTCGACGTGCTCGGCGAGGAGCCGGCGCGCCCGGAAGCCGGACACGTCGCCACCTCGGTTGAGGACCTGCTTCGCGGCCTGCGGATCCATCGGCGCGCCGGCGTGCCAGCCGCCGGTGCCGGCGCCGTGGACATACAGCCGGTCGGAGTCACCGCCCAGCGCCAGCGCGTCGGCGACCAGCAGCCGCTCGGCCATCGGCGACCGGCAGATGTTGCCCATGCAGACGCACAGGACGCTGAACGGCGCCATCAGGGCTCGAGCTCGATGAGGTCCGGCACGACCTCGCGCAGCTTCTCGATCGGGATCGCGCCGGTGCGCAGCACGCGGTGCTCGTTGCCGACGACCGAGATGATCGTGCTGGCCACGGGCTCCGGGCAGGGACCGCCCTCCAGGTAGGCGCTCACCGAGTAGCCGAGCTGCTCGCGCGCCTCGGCGGCGGTCTCGGCCGGCGGCTGGCCGTGCTTGTTCGCCGAGGACACCGCCATCGGGCCCGTCTCGCGCAGGACCTCCAGGGCGATCGGGTGCAGCGGCATGCGCACCGCCACGGTGCCGTCGGTGCTGCCCAGGTCCCACTGCAGGCTCGGGGCGTGCTCGACCACGATCGTCAGGGCGCCCGGCCAGAACGCGTCGACCAGGTCGCGCGCCGCCTGCGGCAGTCCGAAGACCAGCCCGTCGAGCGTGTGCCGCGAGCCGACGAGCACCGGAACCGGCGTCGTTCGCCCCTTGGCGTTGTTGAGCGCCGTCACCGCCCAGGACTTGAACGCGTCCGCGCCGATGCCGTACACCGTGTCGGTCGGCATCACGATCAGGTCCCCGCGGCCGACGGCCTCGATCGCAGCGGCGATGCCGCGCTCGCGCTCCGCGAGCCGGCTGCAGTCGTAGAGCATCACGAGGAGCTAGTCTGCCACTCGCCTCGCGGTGGTGAAGCGCGGGCGGCCGGCCAGGTCGCGATGATCCTCGACCTCGTCGAAGAGCGAGGTGGCGCGCAGCAGGGACGGCAGCGACCCGCCCTGGGTGTCGTCGTGCTCGATGCCCAGCCGACCGCCGGGTCGCAGGAGGCGTGCCGCCGTGCGGGCGATCGCCGGCATCAGCGCCAGGCCGTCGTCGCCGGCGAAGACCGCCTCGTGCGGATCGTGCTCCGCCACCTCGACGTCGACCCTCGTCGCCTCGGGGACGTAGGGCGGGTTGCAGAGCACCAGATCCACCGTGCCGGACAAATCGGAAAGGACCGATCCGTCGGTCACGTCGGCCTCGACGACCCGGACCCGCGGTGCCAGCCGGGAGACGTTCTCGCGCAGCCAGGGCAGCGCCCGCTCGGAGCGCTCCACGCAGTACACCTGCGCCTCGGGACGCCGCGTGGCGACGGCCAGTGCGATGGCCCCCGAGCCGGAACACAGGTCGACGACGCGCCGGGCCCCGTCCCAGCAGCCCGGGCGCGCCAGCGCCCACTCCACCAGTAGCTCGGTCTCGAACCTGGGGATGAACACGCCCGGGCCGACGGCCAGGTCCAGGCCGTAGAACGGGGCCGTGCCGGTCAGGTGCTGCAGCGGCACCCGCGCCGCGCGGCGGGCCACCAGCCGGTCGAACTCCTCGGCCTGCGCGCCGGTGACGGCGGCGGTCAGCAGGCGGGAGCGGGGCACGTCCAGCACGTGGGCGGCCAGCAGCTCGGCGTCGACGCGCGGGGAGGCCACACCGGCGCGGGCCAGGGTCGCGGCGGCCGTGGTGATCAACTCCGAAAGCTTGGGCAACCGGTGTTCCGGCGTGTCATCTTCGACTCGGTGCACCCCATAATCATGAGGCGCGCCGGAAGGGGGTCCCGATGGCGGTGGGCGACCGCACGTCGGATTTGCAGCGCGCCCGCCGGCTGATCTTCGACGACCGGCTCGGCGAGGCGATGACGGTCGTCGACCGGGTGCTGAAGGGCGACCAGTCGCCGCACGAGCGGGTCGACGCGCTGAAGCTGCGCCTGATCGTGCTGATCAACCTCGGGCGTTTCGAGGAGTACGCCGCGGTGCTCGACGCCGGGCTCGCAGCCGCCCGGCAGGTGCAGGACCCCGCGCAGTACGGCGAGCTGCAGGCCCTGGCCGCGATCGTGGCCCTGCGGGCCGGCTCGCTCGACCGCTGCGTGCGCGCGCTGGTGCACGGCTCCCGGGCGCTCGCCGCGGTCGAGCTCACCGACGAGAACACCGCGTGGGGCTGGCACAACCTGGCGATGGCGTACTCGTACACCGGCTTCCACGGCCACGCCCTCTCCGCCATGGAGCGCGCCCGGGAGGTCGCCGAGCAGGTGGGGGTGGCGACGGCGAGCACCGACTTCGCGGCGCCGCAGATCCGCCTGCGCCTCGCCGTGGACCTGGACCACCGCGGGGACAGCGAGGGGTGCCTGCGGATCCTGCGCGACATCACGATCGACCTGGAGCGCCGGGTGCGCGACGACGAGATCGGGCGGCTGCGGCCGGTGGCTCGCGGCGCGATGGGATACGCGCTGGTGCGCCTCGGCACGCTCGGGGCCACGGCGCCCAGCATCGACCCGTGGCCGCTGCTGGAGTCGGCCGGGCTCTCGACCCGCGCGAGCGACCTGCGCACGCTGGGTGCGGTCTGCCAGGCGATCGCCGAGAGCCGGCCGATCGAGGCGGTGGCCCGGCTGGACACGGCGCAGGTCAGCGACGACTCCCTGGGCGCGGCCGAGCGGCACCGGCTACGCGCGCTGGCGCATCTGGGCGCCGGGGACTACCGCGCGGCATACCATGCGGACCGCGGCGCCTACCGGGCCGCCAACGAGCAACTCGACCTGCTGCGCGACCTGTTCGTCGACGGCGTCGCCGCGCTGGTCGACCACGAGGACCTGATCCGCAAGGTCGACTTCCACCGGGGCGAGGCGCAGACCGACCCGCTCACCGGGCTGCCCAACCGCCGGTACCTCGAGGAGCACATCACCAAGCTCTTCGCGGCCGGCGGCCACGCGGCGATCGGCGTCTGCGACCTCGACGGGTTCAAGGAGGTCAACACCGCCCACGGACACCTGTCCGGCGACCTGGTCCTGCAACGGGTGGCCGGGGTGCTCAACCGCGTCATGCGCAAGGGTGACTTCGTGGCCCGCTACGGCGGCGACGAGTTCGTGGTGGTGCTCCCGACGACGTCGCCGGCCGAGGCGCGGGAGATCTCCCGGCGGATCGTGAACGCGGTGGCCGCGGAGGACTGGCAGTCGCTGGTGCCCGGCACGCCGGTCGGGGTGACGATCGGTTGGGCCGGCCTGGCCGGCGAGGGCTTCCAGAGCGTCGCGGAGGCCTTCGAGGCCGCCGACCACGCGATGCTGCGGGCCAAGACCCCGCGCCCGCGAGCGGCCCCCTGACGGGCCGCAGGGGGCGGCTCAGCGGGCGGCTTCGGCGGGCAGGTTCAGCGAGCTATGGCCGTCAGGATCACCCGGGCGTCCTCCTCGCGGATCCGGGCGCGCTCCTGGTCGGCGCAGACCGCGGCCCACGCGTTCGCCTTCGCCGTCGGCACGCGGTCGGCGCCCAGCACCGAGCGGCCCACCTTGAAGATCAGCTCCGCGGCGGTGCCCACCACGGCACGCGGGGCCGCCGAGATGTCGACGGGGGACGACGACGGCATGACTACCCTCCCGGATAGTGTCAGCAATCACGTTGGGTGCTGGTCGTTCGGCACGAAACGCTACCGGAGACCAGCGTGCCGCCGCACCGTTTCCGGAATGTGACATCCGCGTTAGACCCCCGTCACCCCCGGCTGAGCTGGTCCTCACCCGCGAGCCTGGCCTTGCGGTCGGCCTCTGCCAGGGCGTCCAACACCCCGTCGAGCTCACCGCCCAGGGCGAGATCCAGGTTGTACGCCGTGTAACCGATCCGATGGTCGGAAATCCGATTCTGCGGGAAGTTGTACGTCCGGATGCGCTCCGAGCGGTCCACCGTGCGCACCTGGGAGCGCCGCGCGTCCCCGGCCGCCGCGGCCGCCTGCTCCTCGGCCAGGGCGACGAGCTTCGCGCGCAGCATCCGCATCGCGCGGTCCTTGTTCTGCAGCTGCGACCGCTCGTTCTGACAGGACACGACGATCCCGGTCGGCAGGTGCGTGATGCGCACGGCCGAGTCGGTGGTGTTGACGCTCTGCCCGCCCGGCCCCGAGGAGCGGAACACGTCCACGCGCAGGTCGTTGGGGTCGACCTCGATCTCGCCGGTCTCCTCGGCCTCGGGCGTGACGAGCACGCCGGCCGCGGAGGTGTGGATGCGCCCCTGCGACTCGGTGGCCGGCACCCGCTGGACGCGGTGCACGCCGCCCTCCCACTTCAGCCGGGACCACACGCCGTTGCCGCCGTCCGGAATGCCGCGGGTCTTGATCGCGACCGCGACGTCCTTGAAGCCGCCGAGGTCGGACTCCTGCGAGTCGAGGACCTCGGTGAGCCAGCCGTGGCGCTCGGCGTAGCGCAGGTACATGCGCAGCAGGTCGCCCGCGAACAGCGCCGACTCCTCGCCGCCCTCGCCGGCCTTGATCTCCAGGATCACGTCCTTGGCGTCGCTGGGGTCGCGCGGGGCGAGCAACTCGGCGAGGCGCTCCTCCAGCTGCGGGATGCGCGCCTCCAGCTCGTCGGCCTCCCCGCCGAACGCCGGGTCCTCGGCCGCCAGCTCACGCGCGGCCGTGAGGTCGTCGCGGGCCTGCCCGAGGTCGGCGGCCGTCTTGGCGATCGGCGACAGCTCGGCGAAGCGCCGGCCGGTCTTGCGGGCCAGCGCCTGGTCGGCGTGGATGCCGGGGTCGGCCAGCTTCCGCTCGAGCTCCTGGTACTCCGCCAGGAGCGTGGCGAGCCGCTGCCCGCTGGTGTCGCTGCTCATCGCTTCTCTCCGTGTCGTTTGGGCCCCAACAGACGCGGCGCCCGCACCGAGCCCCGGGCGGGGGACGATGCGGGCGCCGGAAGCGCAGCTACTTGCCGGCCTGCTTGGCCTGGGCCTTGGCGTACTTCTGCTGGAACTTCGCGACCCGGCCCGCGGTGTCGAGCACGCGCTGCTTGCCCGTGTAGAACGGGTGGCAGACGGAGCACGTCTCCACGTGGATCTGCCCGCCCTTGGCGGTGCTGCGGGTGGTGAAGGAGTTGCCGCACGAGCAGGTGACCTCGGTGGTCACGTACTCCGGGTGGATGTCCGGCTTCATGGCCGCGGTCCTTTCGATAGTCGGTCGCCGGGTCGCCCGGGCGCGGGCGTGAACCGGAACCTGAGTTGGCCGTCGGTCAAGTCTGCCACGAGCTTGTCATGGCTCCTCGACCGGTCTGTGTAACGCGCGCACCCCCGCCGGCATTCCCGCCTCAATTGCATCGCGGCCGTCGGCGTGACTCACCTACGCTGACCGCGCTATGAGCCTCCACATCGACGAACTCTGCGATCCGAAGCTGCTAGCCGACATGATCGGCGGCGGATACGTCCACACCCAGCGCCACCCCTCGCTGCCGCTGCTGATCCACAACTACACGGCGAAGGCGCAGTACGAGAACGTGTGGAACGCGGCGACGCTGGCCTGCCGCGGGCTCGTCGTCCACGCGGAGACGGGCACGGTGCTGGCGCGGCCGTTCGCGAAGTTCTTCAACCACGGCCAGCCGGGTGCCCCCGCCCTGGATCCGCACGGCCCGGTCTCGGTGACCGACAAGGCCGACGGCTGCTTTCCGCGCGGAACCGCCCTAAACCTGTGGGGTGGTGGCTCGATTCGCATCGAGAAGGTCGCACCGGCTACGACATCACGACGACGACGAACAACTACCTCGCCCGCGTGCTCGTCCACAACTCGCTGGGCGGTGGCGACCCGCGGCTCGTTCGACTCCGAGCAGGCGCGGCACGCGACGCGGGTGTGGCTTTCGCGGTACGCCGGGCGCTTCACGCCGCCGCCCGGGCACACCGTGCTGTTCGAGATCATCTACCCCGGCAACCGGATCGTGCTCGACTACGGCGGCCTGGACGACCTCGTCCTGCTCGGCGCCGTCGAGATCGCGACCGGCCGCAGCCACGGCCCCGAGGCGGTCCCCGGCTGGCCCGGGCCGGCCGTCGAGACGTTCGGCTACACGACCCTGGCAGAGGCGCTGGCGGCGCCGCCGCGCGACAATCGGGAGGGGCTGGTCGTGCACTTCACCGGGCCCGACGCCCGGGTGAAGATCAAATACTCGGAGTACGTGCGGCTACACCGCATCGTCACCGGCCTCAACCCGCGCGTCGTGTGGGAGGCCATGGTGAACGGCGCCCTCGACGAGCTGCTCGAGCCGCTGCCGGACGAATTCCACGCCTGGGCCACCGGGCCTCACCGAGCGGGTCGACGGGCTCGTGGCCGAGGTGGAGCGGGAGTACGCCGCGATCGTGGCCGGGCTGGCGCCGGGCTGGACGCGCAAGGACTTCGCGGTCGCCGTGGCGCGTGACCCGCGCCGCGGCTGCCTGTTCCTGCGCCTGGACGGCAAGGACTACACCCCGCTGCTGTGGCAGCGGGTGCGCCCGCCGGTGGGCGAGCCCGCCGTGGAGGATTCGTAGATGGCCACGCTGACGATCACCCGGGGCCTGCCGGGCTCCGGCAAGACCACCTGGGCCAAGCAGCAGCCGCACCTGGTCCGGGTCAACCGCGACGACATGCGCCGCATGCTGCACGGCGGCCGCGTCGAGGACCCGGACCGGCGCGGCCGCGCCGAGCGGGAGGTCACGGTCGCGCACCACGCCGCGGTCGAGGCCCTGCTGCGCGCGGGCGCGGACGTGGTCTGCGACGACACCAACCTGCGCGGCCGGGTGGTGCGCGAGTTCGCCGAGCTCGCGGCCAAGTGCGGGGCGCATTTCACGGTGCGCGACTTCACCGACGTTGCGGTCGAGGAGTGCATCCGCCGGGACGCGCTGCGCGAGGGCGACGGCCACGTCGGGGAGGACGTGATCCGCTCGATGCATCAGCGGTACCTCGCGGGCCGCACCCTGCCGCTGCCGCTCCCGGTCATCGACCCGGCCCACGGCGCCCCCTACGAGCCCCCGCCGGACGCGCCGCGGGCGGTCCTGGTCGACATCGACGGCACGGTGGCGCTGTTCAACGGCCGCAGCCCGTATGACATGTCCCGGGTCTCGCAGGACCGGCCGAACGCCCCGGTGATCGCCGCCGTGCGCGCCATGCACGCCGCGGGCCACGAGGTCGTCTTCTGCTCGGGCCGCACGGACGACTGCCGCGAGGCGACGCAGGCGTGGCTGGCCGAGCACGTCGGCGTGCCCTACCGGGCGCTGTTCATGCGTGTGACGGGCGACCAGCGCCGCGACTCGGTGGTGAAGGCCGAGATCTTCGACAAGGAGATCCGCAGCCGCTACCACGTCGTGGGCGTCTTCGACGATCGCCGCCAGGTGGTCCGCATGTGGCGCTCCCTCGGCCTGACCGTGTTCCAGGTGGCCGAGGGCGACTTCTGACGTGGAGTGAGCCGCCGAATGAACGGCGAACGCCCCCGGGCGGGTGGGCCCAGGGGCGTTCGGCGTCGGATCTCCTACTCGCCCGGCGTGGTCTGGGCGATCTGCATGAGGAACTCGACGTTGGTCCGGGTCTTCTTGAGCTTGTCCAGCAGGAGGTTGAGCGCCTCCTGCGAGTCGAGTGCGTGCAGCACCTTGCGCAGCTTGATGACGATCGCGAGCTCGTCCGGGGCCAGGAGGATCTCCTCCTTGCGGGTGCCGGACGGGTCGATGTCGATCGCCGGGAAGATGCGCCGGTCGGCGATCTTCCGGTCGAGCTTGAGCTCGGCGTTGCCGGTGCCTTTGAACTCCTCGAAGATGACCGTGTCGCCGGTGGACCCGGTCTCGACCAGGGCCGTGGCGATGATGGTCAGCGAGCCGCCGTTCTCGATGTTGCGGGCGGCGCCGAGGAAGCGCTTGGGCGGGTACAGCGCCGTCGAGTCGATACCGCCGGACAGGATGCGGCCGGAGGCGGGCGACGCGTTGTTGTAGGCGCGGCCCAGACGCGTGATCGAGTCGAGGAGCACGACCACGTCGTGGCCCAGCTCGACCAGGCGCTTGGCCCGCTCGATCGACAGCTCGGCGACCGTGGCGTGGTCCGTCGGCGGCCGGTCGAAGGTCGAGGCGATGACCTCGCCCTTCACCGAGCGCTGCATGTCGGTGACCTCTTCGGGCCGCTCGTCGACCAGGACCACCATCAGGTGGCACTCGGGGTTGTTGCGGGTGATCGCGTTGGCGATCGCCTGCAGCACCATGGTCTTGCCGGCCTTCGGCGGCGACACGATGAGCGCGCGCTGGCCCTTGCCGATCGGCATCACCAGGTCGATGACGCGCGTGGTGAGGATGTTCGGCTCGGTCTCCAGCCGCAGGCGGTCCTGCGGGTAGAGCGGGGTCAGCTTGTAGAACTCGGGGCGGCGCTTGGCCTCCTCCGGGTCCATGCCGTTGACGGTGTCGAGCCGCACGAGCGGGTTGTACTTGTCCCGCCGCTGCTCGCCGTCGCGAGGCTGGCGCACCGCGCCGGTGACGGCGTCGCCGCGGCGCAGGCCGTAGCGCTTGACCTGCGACATGGCGACATAGACGTCGTTGGAGCCGGACAGGTATCCCGTGGTGCGCACGAACGCGTAGTTGTCCAGCACGTCGAGGATGCCGGCCACGGGCACGAGGACGTCGTCCTCGCTGACCTGCGGCTCGTTGCCACGGCCGGTGGCCTCGGCGCCGTCGCGGTCGCGGCCCCGGCGGCGGTCGCGGAACCGGCTGCGCCGCCCGCGACGGCCGGTGCCGTCGTCGTCGCCCTCGTCGTCGGCGAAGCCGCCGCGCTGGTTGCGGTCGCCCCTGTCGGCACGGTCGCCCCGGTCGGCACGGTCGGCGCCGTTGCGCTCCGCCCGCTCCTGACGGTCGGCGCGCTCGGCCCGGTCGTTGCGCTCAGCGCGCTCGGCCGTGCGTTCGCCCCGCTCGGGGCGCTCGGTCCGCTCCGCACGCTCGGTGGCACCGCGCTCGGCCCGCTCGGCCCGCTCGGCCGCGCGTTCGCCCCGCTCGGGGCGCTCGGCCCGCTCCGCACGCTCAGTGGTACCACGCTCGGCCCGCTCGGCCGCGCGCTCGGCACGGCTGGGGCGCTCGGCCCGCTCGGCGACGGGCGCCGCGGCGGCCGGCTCGGCAGCGGCCGCCGGCTCGGCGGCCTCTTCGCGAACGGCCCGCGGCGACGGCGGACCGGCGGCCCGGGTGGCCCGACGAGGGGTGCGGGCCGGCGCTTCGGTGACCTCGGTGGCCGAGGGCCACTCGGCCTCGGGAGTCTCCGCGGGGGCCTCCGCGCGGGTCTCGCTCCGCCTGGCCCGCGTGGTCCGGGCGGGCGCGGCCGCGGGGCGCGACTCGCCCGCCTGACGCTCCTGAATGGCGGTTACGAGCTCGCCCTTGCGCATGCGCGCGGTGCCGGAGATGCCCAACGAGGCGGCCAGGCTCTGCAACTCAGGCAGCAGCATGCCGGCCAACCCCGTGCCCGAGCGCCGCCGACGCGTCGCGCCGGCCTCGGCGCCGTCGGTCTCGACCGCGGTGCGGTCGGTGGAGACATCCGACGTGACGTCGGTGGTGTCGCTCAATGGATTCCTTCCCTCGTTAGGCCGGGGCTGCCCGGATGCAAGAACGATGGCCGGGTGGCCCACGGGTGCTCCCGCCTCGCGCGCGATGCGGGAGGTGTTGCAGCGCTGCCGGTGGGCGTGGACGCCATCATTTGCGTCACTGGCCCAGCCGTGCGCGCGCGATCACACGAAACGCGGGTTGGCGGCCGGGCGTGCGCAAGGGGTGCCACGGAATTCGGAGCACGCCGCCCCGCATGAGATCGCCGCACTGAGCGGCTGCTGTAGGACTAGAGAGTAATCAACTCCATGAGTCAGCGGCAACAGGGTCCCGCTCGGCGTGTTCCAGCGTACCTCATCCCAGGTCACCGCCGAGCCGCGCGCCCCTCATATCGACATCCAGCGGCAGAACACGCCAACCCGGCACCGCCCGCGGCGTCCAGCCGCCGGTGCCGAACGCGAGCACGCTGGGGCCCGCGCCGGACACCACGGCGGCCACCCCCTCGTCGCGCAGCCGCGCCAGAAGGCTTGCCGTCAACGGCATTCCCTCCGCTCGGTACCCCTGGTGCAGCCGATCCTCCGTCGCCGCGAACAGCAGCCCCGGGGCGCTCGTCAGCGCGTGCACCAGCAGCGCGGAGCGCCCGGCGTTGAAGGCGGCGTCGGCGTGCGGCACGGTCTTGGGCAACGCCGCGCGGGCCTCCTCGGTCAGCCCGCGCACCTCCGGCACGAAGAGCACCGGGTGGACGTCCTCGGCTGGTTCCAGGCGCACGGCGGCGGCCCGCCCGCGCTCGCCCCAGGCGATCGTGAAGCCGCCGAGCAGGCACGGCGCCACGTTGTCGGGATGGCCCTCGATCTCGTCGGCGAGCGCGAGCGCGGCGACGTCGTCCAGCCGCTCGGCGCCGTCCTGCACGAGGGCGCGCGCCAGCACGATGCCGGCGACGATCGCGGCGGAGGACGAGCCGAGTCCGCGCGCCTGGGGAATGCGGTTGCGACAGCGCAGCGCGAGCCCGGCCGGGTGCTCGCCCAACCGGTCGAACGCCCGGCGCATCGCCCGCACCACGAGGTGGCTCGCGTCGCCGGGCAGCTGGCCCTCGCCCTCGCCGGTCACCTCGACGTTCACCCCGTCGGTGGTCACGCGCGCCTCGACCTCGTCGTAGAGCGTCAGGGCGAGGCCCAGCGCGTCGAAGCCCGGACCGAGGTTGGCGCTGGTGGCGGGCACGCGAACGACGACGGGATCGAGCAGTAGGGCCATGCGGACATCTCACCATGACACGTGTGCGCTCAGTCTTCGGGATCGACGTCTTCTGACGCTACTGCGTCCCGACCCCGCCTGACCTCACGCCCGGCCTGGCGCAGGGCGAGGCGCAACGCGAACTCGATCTGGCCGTTCACGCTGCGCAGTTCGTCGCCGGCCCAGCGCGCGATCGCGTCGTAGACCTGGGGATCGAGCCGCAGGAGCAGCTTCTTGCGCTCGGGCACGGTCAGCCGTACAGCGTGCCGGTGTTCACGACGGGCTGCACGTTGCGGTCCCCGCACAGCACGACCAGCAGGTTGGCCACCATCTGCGCCTTGCGCTCCTCGTCGAGCTCGACCACCTCCAGCTCCCCGAGGCGCTCCAGCGCGCTCTGCACCATGCCGACCGCGCCCTCGACGATCTTGTACCGCGCGCCGACGATCGCGCTCGCCTGCTGCCGGGCGAGCATCGCCTGGGCGATCTCCGGCGCGTACGCGAGATGGGTGATGCGCGACTCGAGCACCTCGACGCCGGCGAGCGCGACCCGCTCCCCCAGCTCGGTGGTCAGCTCCTCGCTCACCACGTTGCCCTCGCGCAGGCTGGCCCGGCCGTCCTCGTGCGACTCGTAGGGATAGCTCGTGGCGAGATGGCGCACCGCCGCCTCGGCCTGCACGGCGACGTAAGAGATGTGGTCGTCGACGCCGAACGAAGCCTTGAACGTGTCGACCACGCGCCAGACGACGACGGCCGCGATCTCGACCGGGTTGCCGTCGGCGTCGGAGACCTTGAGCCGGTCGGTCTCGAAGTTGCGCACCCGCCTCGACAGGCGGTGCTTCGCGCTCAGCGGGACGGTCCAGTGGAAGCCGGCCTCGGAGACGGTGCCGGCGTAGCGCCCGAAGAACTGGATGACCCGCGCCTCGTTCGGGTTGACCACGGTGAATCCGGACAGGATCACGGCGCCGACCACGGACAGCGCGGCGATCGTCGCGCCCCCGGGCCCTTCCGCGAGGTTGACGCCGGCCACGACCGCGGCGACCGCGAGGATGACCAGCACACCGAGCATCGTGAACCCGGCGACACGGAACGCCCGTCGCTCCATATGACTACTCCTTGTGGGGGCTATCGAAGTGATATCACTACGATAGCTGTGCCGCGCAAGTCCCTTGCGGCACGCCGCCGAGGTGGCGCAGAGGACGACAAGTCGGGCAATTTATGCCCGACTTGTCGTATTTTTCGCCTGTCAGGCGGTAACAGTGCCCATTGGGCGCTTGGCGTCGCGAGCCGAGTTCGGACTGCGCTGGCCGCGGCTGCGCTCCGCGTCGACCAGCCATCATGTTCGTCATGATCACGGAGTGAACATGCACCAAAAGCAGCACGTTCACTCCGCGATAATGGAGAACCCCGCGCATCGTGGACGCCAGGCGCTGCCAATCGACGGTCGCTACCCCTGCGGGGCCGCCGGGGCGGAGCGGCGCAGGGTGACCGCGGCCCAGCCGGCCGCGTAGAGCACGGTCACCGCGCCCGAGGCGGCGACCAGCAGGCGGGGGTCGGTGTGGTCGACGAAGGCGCCGACCGCGAGCTGGCTGGCGGCGATCGACAGGGTGGCGAGCATGAAGTCGGTGGCGAACACGCGGCCGCGCAGGGCGTCGGGGACCTCGGACTGCAGCACGAAGTTTGACATCATCCAGTTACTGCCGCCCGCCACGTGGGCCAGCACCACGCCGGCCAGGACGAGCGGGAGCCAGGTCACCAGGCTGACGCCCACGTAGGCGAGGCCGTAGAGGGTCATCGACAGCGCGAGGCCGGGCAGCAGCCAGGCGCGGTGGGACAGCACCCGGCGCAGCAGGAGCGGGCCGATCAGGGCGCCCAGGCCGCGGGCGGCGAAGAGCAGGCCGGTGCCCAGCGGACCGGCGCCCAGCGCGGCGGCCAGGACGGGAAAGACCGTGAGGACGCCGTTGCCGAGGCCGACCGCCGACTTGACGGTCACCAGGGACGCGACGCGGGGGTTTCCGCGGATGTACCGCAGGGCCTCGGCGATGGCGGCGAACGCGCGCGACGGCTCGGCGTCGCGCTCGGCCTGCAGCGGCCGGCGGACCCGCCAGACCTGCAGCGCCGACAGCACCAGCAGGGCGGCGGCGAGCGCGAAGCACGGATAGGGGCCGAACGCCTGCGAGGCGATGCCGCCCAGGGAGGCGCCGATCACGAGCATCGTGCCCCACGCCGAGCCGCTCAGCGCGTTGGCCGCGGAGAGGTCGCCGGCTTCCACGACGTTGGGCAGCGCGGCCTGGGCAGCCGGGGCGAAGAACGCCTTGGCGACGGCGATCGCGCCGACGGCGACGAGGGCCACCCAGGCCGTCGCCGGGGTGCGGACCAGCAGCAGGGCAAGGGCGCAGGCGGCCATGGCGAGGTCCGCGATGATGAGGATGCGGCGGCGGTCGAGGCGGTCGGCGACGGTTCCGGTGTACGGCAGCAGCAGCGCGGTCACGCCGGTGTCGGCGGCCAGGACGAAGGCGCCCCACAGGCCGCTCCCGGTCAGGTGCGGCAGGAGCGTGAGCAGCGGGATCATCACGAACCAGTCGGCACCCAGGCCGATCAGGTCCGCGGCGAAGAGGTTGCGGAAGTCCTTGTTACGGATGAGAACCGAAAGGGCGGGCGGCACCCCCATACCGTAGTTGCCACCGCGACCGCGCCGACGCCCGCCCGCACTGCCAGAATGCGTTCGGCGGGTGAGCACCGTGGTCAATTCCCATTGCCCCGGCGTCGGTCCCGGATCGGTCGCCGACGACACCCGGCTCATACGTCGCCGTGGTGCGGCTGCGGCTGCTGGTCGCGTCGACCGCGGAGCCCGAAATACACCAACCAGACAATCCGCCGCCTCACTGTGATTTCCGCAACTCGCCGAGAATTACGTTCGCACGTACTGCGGCGGTGTCCCCGATTTCTCCGTTGTCCATTCGCATCCGAAGGTCGATGGCCGGCAATTCGGTTGGGAGCGGGTCGCATGAGCAACAGCGTTTCAGGACCGGCGAGTGGCGCAGCCCGTGGCGGGCGAGATGATGGCGTCCGAGCGGACCGACCTCAACGCCGTGCGCGACGATCAGCAGGGCTTCGGCGGCGAGCACACCGGGCCGGCCTCATGGTGAACCGCAACGGCCGCAGTCTGCTGCAGGCGCGGGAGGCCAAGCGCGGGAGGCCAAGCGCGGGAGGCCAAGCGCGGGAGGCCAAGCGCGGGAGGCCAAGCGCGGGAGGCCAAGCGCGGGAGGCCAAGCGTCGGCACGCTATCGCGGCCGAACCGCTCGGCACGGT